>NZ_JAJALF010000021.1:0-86916 GCF_020514995.1 Leisingera sp. McT4-56
TTTTGATCCTGGGACTTCTGCTGTGGTGGGGCGGCCACCTGTTCAAACGGCTGGCGCCGGATATGCGCGCCTCCATGGGCAATGGCGGGCGCGGCGTGGTGGCGCTGGTGCTCGTGGCGGGTGTGGTGCTGATGGTGCTGGGCTACCGCTCCGCCGAGAGCTTCGACCTGGCGCTGGTTCCGCCGTTCCTGACACATATCAACAACCTGCTGGTGCTGGTTGCGATCTATTTCATGAGCCCCGGCCCGCATAAGGGGGCACTGTTCTACAAGATGCGCCACCCGATGCTGACGGGCTTCGGCCTGTGGGCGCTGGCGCACCTGCTGGTGAACTGGGATCCGGCGTCCTTTGTCCTGTTCGGCGGTCTGTGGGCCTGGTCCATCGCCGAGAAGGTTGTGATCAACCGCGCCGAGCCGGGCTGGCAGCCGGGCCCCAAGGGCACCATCGCCAAGGACGGGATGTTCCTTGCCGCCTCGATTGTCCTGATGGGGGTGATCGGCTACGTCCATGGTCTGGTCGGCCCGTCGCCGTTTGGCGGATAGACCCGAGAGCAGGATAGGAAGCCATGAAACTGTACCGATTTTTGTCCGAGGACGACACCTCCGCCTTCTGCCACAAGGTGACCGATGCGCTGAACAAGGGCTGGGAACTGCACGGCAGCCCGACCCAGACCTTTGATCCCGTCAAGGGGATCATGCGCTGCGGCCAGGCGGTGGTGAAGGAAGCGGACGGAACCTACACCCCTGAGACCAAACTGGGAGAGCACTGATGGCCAAGACCAATCCGGGCCGGTTTTTCGAAGATTACACCGTGGGCGAGGTGATCGCCCATGCGGTGCCCCGCACGGTGTCAGGCGGCGAGCGGGCGCTCTATCACGCGCTCTACCCGGCGCGCCATGCGCTCTATTCTTCGGATGAATTTGCCCGGGCCTCTGGTCTGCCCTCAGCGCCGCTGGATGATCTGGCGGCCTTCCATGTGGTGTTCGGCAAAACGGTGCCGGACATCTCCCTCAATGCGCTGGCGAACCTCGGCTATGCCGAGGGGCGCTGGCTGCTGCCGGTTTACCCCGGAGACACGCTGCGCTCGGAGTCCGAGGTGATCGGCCTCAAGCAGAACTCCAACGGCAAATCCGGCGTGGTCTATGTGCGCACCCGCGGGCTGAACCAGCGCGATGAATGCGTGATGGAATACGTGCGCTGGGTGATGGTGCGCAAACGCGACCTGGATGCGCCGGCGCCGGAGACGGTGATCCCCGAGCTGAACAAGGTGATCCCGGCGGAGCAGCTGGTGATTCCGGCCGGGCTGGATTTCAGCAGTTACGATTTCACCCTGGCAGGCGAGCCGCACCGCTGGGGCGACTATGAGGTGGGCGAGAGCATCGACCATGTGGACGGCGTCACCATCGAGGAAGCCGAGCACATGATGGCGACCCGGCTGTGGCAGAACACCGCCAAGGTGCATTTCGACAACACCGCGCGGCCCGACGGCACAAGGCTGATCTATGGCGGCCATGTGATCTCGATGGCGCGGACGCTGTCGTTCAACGGGCTGGCCAACGCCCAGATGATCGTCGGCCTGAATGGCGGGGCGCACGCCAACCCCTGCCTGTCGGGTCTTACTGTGCGGGCCTGGTCCGAGGTGCTGGACAAGGCCGACACCGCGGCGCCCGGCGTTGGCGCAATCCGGCTGCGGCTGGTCGCGACCAAGGGCGGCGCGCCGTTTGAGCTGAAGGGCGAGGACGGCAAGTATCTGCCGGATGTTCTGCTGGATCTGGATTACTGGGCCTTGATGCCGAAGTGACCGGGCAGGGGCGCTGCCCCCTGCCGCCGCGGGCGCTCATCCGCAAGGTGCTTCAAATCAGAAAGTAGCTGCGGGGTTTTCCCGCGGCTGGCAGAATTGTGATGACCTTTCGCGCGATTGCCGCTTAAGCTGGCGGCATGCGGGTTTTGCAGCTTCTGGTTTTCTCCATGCTCTCCCTCTGGCCGCTGAAGGCAGCGGCCTGCGATCTGGCATTGGTGCTGGCGGTGGATGTCTCCGGCTCTGTCGATGCCGAGGAATACCGCATTCAGATGGACGGTCTGGCGGCGGGGCTGCGCGACGGGGTGGTCTCTGAGGCGCTGGTCAAGGCACGCGCCCAGGTGCTGCTGATGCAATGGTCCGGGCAGTCGCGGCAGGAAGTGACGCTGCCCTGGGCTGAAATCCGGACCTTCGGCGATGTGGAGGCGCTGGCGCAGCAGATCGAGCAGGCGCCGCGTCCCTGGCGCAATTACTCGACCGCCGTTGGCGAGGCGCTGTTCCTGGCGCTTGAGCAGTTTCCGGCGGTGGCGCATTGCAGGCGCCGGGTGATCGATGTCTCCGGCGACGGGTTCTCCAATGAAGGGGTTGAGCCGCGGGCGGCGCATGCAGCGCTGGCGGCCGCCAATGTGACCGTGAATGCCATCGCCATCGAGCAGAGCGAGCCGGAGCTGACCGCCTATTTCTTCGAAAATGTGATCCGCGGCGAGGGGGCCTTTGTGGTCTCTGCCGCGAGCTTTGCCGACTACCCGTCGCGCATCCGCAAGAAGCTGGTGCGGGAAGTGGCGCGGCAGACTGCGGCGCTGCTGCCCGGGTCCCGCCAAGGCGGCGCGGCTTTGCAGTGATTTGCAGATTGCCTTGTGATTCTGCAAAAAATTTTCAACCGGAGGATTTGTGATCACTAATTATTTGCTGTGATCACAAGCCGTGGCGTTTTAGCGCCAACAGGCCAGAAACCTGCCGGATTTGACCGATCCGCCGGGTGACACGCCGTAAAAATCGGCTAAAACGTCGTCAGCCAACCTGAAAAGGAGCCAACATGGCCGATGTCAATCGGGGCAACCGCCCGCTTTCGCCGCATTTGCAGGTCTACCGGCCGCAGCTGACCTCCGTGACGTCGATCCTGACGCGGATCACCGGCAACGCGCTGATCGTTTCCGCGCTGCTGATCGCCTGGTGGTTTCTGGCCGCCGCAACCTCGCCTGACTATTTCGCCACCGCCAACGGCCTGCTGACCAGTTGGTTCGGCGATCTGGTGATGACGCTGTCGGCGCTGGGCCTGTGGTATCACACGCTGGCGGGCGTCCGGCACCTGATCTGGGACAACGGCTACATGCTGGACCTGGAGCAGGCCGAGAAGCTGGGCTGGGCCGTCGTGATCGGCTCTGTTGTCCTGACCCTCATCACCATCGTCATCGTCTGAGCCAAGGGAGAGTTTCGCCATGCGTTATCTGACCGACCGCAAGCGCGCCGTTGGCATGGGCGCCGCCAAATCGGGCACCGCCCATCACTGGTCCATGCAGGTGAGCGCCATCGGGCTGCTGATCCTGGTGCCGCTGTTTGTCTTCACCTTCGGCAGCGCGCTGGGCGGCTCCTATGAGGAAATCACCGCCTATTACTCGCGCCCGTTCCCGGCCATCGTGGCCGCGCTGACCCTGGTGGTCGGCATGATGCATTTCAAATCGGGCGCCCAGACCATGATCGAGGACTACGTGCACGGCTTTAAGGGCCGCCTGACGATCATCCTGGTCACCTGCCTGTCTTATGCCGTGGCCGCGACCGGCGTTTACGCGCTGATCCGCCTGGCCCTGTAACTCCCCGAGGTTTTCATCAATGGCTGCTTACGAATACGAAACACATGAATATGACGTGGTCGTGGTTGGCGCCGGCGGGGCTGGCCTCCGTGCGACGCTGGGCATGGCGGAGCAGGGGCTGCGCACGGCCTGTGTGACCAAGGTGTTCCCGACCCGCTCCCACACCGTGGCGGCGCAGGGCGGCATTGCCGCCAGCTTGGGCAACATGGGCCCGGACAGCTGGCAATGGCACATGTATGATACCGTCAAGGGCTCCGACTGGCTGGGCGACACCGACGCGATGGAATACCTGGCGCGCGAGGCCCCCAAGGCGGTTTACGAGCTGGAGCACTACGGTGTGCCGTTCTCGCGCACCGAGGAAGGCAAGATCTACCAGCGCCCGTTCGGCGGCCACACCACCGAGTTCGGTGAAGGCCCCGCGGTGCAGCGCACCTGCGCCGCCGCTGACCGGACCGGCCACGCGATCCTGCACACGCTGTATGGCCAGTCGCTGAAAAACAACGCGGAATTCTACATCGAGTATTTCGCCATCGACCTGATCATGTCCGAGGACGGGCAGTGCCAGGGGGTTGTGTGCTGGAAGCTGGATGACGGCACCATGCATGTCTTCAACGCCAAGATGGTGGTGCTGGCGACCGGCGGCTATGGCCGCGCCTACTTCTCCGCCACCTCGGCGCATACCTGCACCGGCGACGGCGGCGGCATGGTGGCGCGCGCGGGCCTGGCGCTGCAGGACATGGAGTTCGTGCAGTTCCACCCGACCGGCATCTACGGCTCCGGCTGCCTGATCACCGAGGGCGCACGGGGCGAGGGCGGCTATCTCACCAACTCCGAAGGCGAACGGTTCATGGAGCGCTATGCGCCCCAGTACAAGGACTTGGCGCCGCGCGACTATGTCTCGCGTTCCATGACCATGGAGATCCGTGAAGGCCGCGGCGTCGGCGCCGAGGGCGACCATATCCACCTGAACCTCTCCCACCTGCCGGCCGAGGCGCTGGCGGAGCGGCTGCCGGGTATTTCGGAAAGCGCCAAGATCTTTGCCGGCGTGGATGTGACCAAGGAGCCGATCCCGGTTCTGCCCACCGTGCACTACAACATGGGCGGCATCCCGACCAACTATTGGGGCGAGGTGCTGAACCCGACCGCCGAGGATCCGACCGCCGTGGTGCCGGGCCTGATGGCCGTGGGCGAGGCGGGCTGCGCCTCGGTGCATGGCGCCAACCGGCTTGGGTCCAACTCGCTGATCGACCTGGTGGTCTTCGGCCGTGCCTCTGCCATCCGCGCGGGCAAGGTTGTGGACCCGGAAGCGGCGAACCCGGTGCTGAACCAGGCCTCCGTCGACAAGGCGTTCGACCGGTTCGACACCCTGCGCAACGCCAAGGGCGGCATCCCGACCGCGGATCTGCGCCTTGAGATGCAGAAGTGCATGCAGGCAGACGCGGCGGTGTTCCGCACCTCCAAGACCATGGCGGAAGGCGTCGAGAAGATGACCGCGATTGCGGCCAAGCTCGATGACCTGCAGGTGACTGACCGCTCGCTGGTCTGGAACTCCGACCTGATGGAGACGCTGGAGCTCACGAACCTGATGCCGAATGCGCTGGCCACCATCGTTGGCGCCGAAGCGCGCAAGGAAAGCCGCGGCGCCCACGCGCATGAGGATTTCACCACCCGCGACGACGAGAACTGGCGTGTCCACACCGTCTCCCGGGTTGAGGGCAACAAGGTGGATCTCAGCTACCGTCCGGTGATCGTGGATCCGCTGACCACCGAAGACGAAGGCGGCATCAGCCTCAAGAAAATCGCGCCCAAGGCGCGGACGTTCTGATGCGGGGTGCTATCCTTGTCACCGCATGCGCGGCATTGACTGCCTGCGCTACACCAGGCGCGGATACGATTCTGTCGCTGAGCGAAAGTGTGCAGAAGGACTCGCTGCGCAGCTGTCATGCTGATCTGGGTATCAAGGGGCCGTTTGCACCGCAGAAACTATTGCTTAGGGACGGCCGGGTCTCGGTTTTCGCTGCCAACGGAAACGGGGTTTCGCTGAATGAGGCACGCAGCATCAACAAGTGCTCAAGAGAGCGGCTCCTGGGGCAATATGGTGCTGGCCGCGATGTTTTTTTGCACAGTGCGGAGACGCAAAACGCGAACATTCTTGCCTGTAAGAATGAGCTCGGCGTGCCGGGACAGTTCGAGGTGCAGGTTTTCTCCTATGGCAGCCGGGCGACTGAAGTAACGATTGTCCCGGGGGGCTCAGTTACCAAGCAAGACGCCCGCGCGATCAATGCCTGTGCAAGGGGAAAACTGCGCAGGGGTGCGACAGCGGCTCCCGCTCAGCCTTATCAGGCTGGGGGCTTGGAGCAGGCTGCACCGCAGGCCGCCTATACGACGGTGCCGCGACTGCAATGCCCGAAAGACGCCTCCGTTCTTTACGGTGGTTCAACCTATTGTGTCGGGAGCTGAAAAGTGTGTCGCGCTTCTGACTCCCTGCTACACGGCAATTCAGCCCGTGGTGGCTTTGTGACACAACCAACGGCCGGTGGTTCGCAGGCGCGCGCGCGGCGGCTTGGCCTCAATGAACGAATTGCTGCAGGCAGATTCTGCTTGCTGGGCATGTGAAGGAGTTGAAATCATGGTTCAATTCAGCCTCCCCAAGAACTCCAAGATCACCACGGGCAAGACCTGGCCCAAGCCGGACGGCGCCAGCAATGTGCGCAAGTTCAAGATCTACCGCTGGAACCCGGATGACGGCCAGAACCCGCGGGTCGACACCTATTTCGTCGATATGGACAGCTGCGGCCCGATGGTTCTGGACGCGCTGATCAAGATCAAGAACGAGATCGACCCGACGCTGACCTTCCGCCGCTCCTGCCGCGAGGGGATCTGCGGCTCCTGCGCGATGAACATCGACGGCATCAACACGCTGGCCTGTATCTACGGCATGGATGAGATCAAGGGCGATGTGGCGATCTACCCGCTGCCGCATATGCCGGTGGTCAAGGACCTGATCCCGGATCTGACGCATTTCTATGCCCAGCATGCCTCGATCATGCCGTGGCTGGAGACCAAGACCAACCGCCCGGCGAAAGAGTGGAAGCAGTCCATCGAGGACCGCAAGAAGCTGGATGGCCTCTATGAATGCGTGATGTGCGCATCCTGCTCGACCTCCTGCCCGAGCTACTGGTGGAACGGCGACCGCTACCTGGGGCCGGCCGCGCTGCTGCATGCCTACCGCTGGATCATCGACAGCCGGGACGAGGCCACTGGCGAGCGTCTGGACAACCTCGAGGACCCGTTCAAGCTTTACCGCTGCCACACCATCATGAACTGCGCCAAGACCTGCCCCAAAGGCCTGAACCCGGCCAAGGCGATTGCGCATATCAAGAAGATGATGGTCGAGCGCGCGGTCTGAACACCGCAGGCGGTCCGCAAGGATCCGCCGCCTCGCGCGATGAAAATTGCAAGGCCCCCGGTTTCCTGCGAAACCGGGGGTGTGTTTTTGGCAGGCAATGGATTTACGGGCATGAGGCTTCTTGGATGCGCCGCAGGGGCGCTGACCCTGATGGCGGGCTGCATGACGGCAACGGATCACGACCGTATCGGCGGCCAGCTGGCGGCGACGGATGCCAGGATTCCGGGTTGTATCGCGGAGGCCGGGATCACCGGCCAGGTCCGGATCAGCACCGAGTTCCTGGGCCATGGCGCCGGGGCCACTGTGTTGCGCAATGTGCAGTCCGGGCCGAATGTGACAGAGGCGCAGGCGGCGCAGGCAACCTCCTGCGTCAACGTGTGATTTTTGCTGTTGAGGCAGGTGGGCCGCGGTTCTAACCTGCCGGAATGCAACCGCACGTTTATGCCGTACTCCTGGCCGGTTTTGCCGGCCTGTCGATGCCGCTGGGCGGGCTGCTTGCCTGGTGCGAGCACATCACCAACCCAGCGCTGCGCGACCGGGTGCTGCACACCATCTCGGCTGTTGGCGGCGGGGCGCTGGCATCAGCGGTGGCGCTGGTGCTGGTGCCCGAGGCGGCAGACGCGCTGCCGCCGCATTGGGCGGTCGGCCTGTTTGCTGCGGGCGGGTTGGTTTTCTACCTGATCGATACCGTTTTGCAGCGTAGTGGCGGCAGCGGCGCGCTGCTGCTGGCGATGCTGCTCGATTACCTGCCGGAGGCGATGGCGCTGGGGGCAATGCTGGTGGCTGATGCGGCCACTGCCAAGCTGCTGGCGCTGATGATTTTCCTGCAGAACTTGCCCGAGGGTTTTGCCGCTTTCCGCGAGGTCTGGAGCGGCGACAGCCCGGGCTGGCATGTGCTGCTGCTGTTTCTGGGGCTGGCCGCGCTTGGCCCGGCCTGTGCGCTGGCCGGGCTGGTCTGGCTGGCTGAGGCCGAGGCCGCACTGGGGGCGATCATGATCTTTGCCGCCGGCGGCATTCTTTACCTGCTGTTCCAGGATATCGCGCCCAATGCGCACAGCAGCCACAGCAATGCGCCTGCGCTGGGGGCGGTCGCCGGGTTTGCGCTGGGGCTGGCAGGGAACATGCTGATCAGCTGAGGCGGGTGCAGGACTTGCGGCGGCTGCATGGCAAACCTGCAAAATCATGCGGTGCGCAGGCCGGCGCCGCGGGCTAGGCTGCGGCTTAGGGGAGGATGGTGCCGAAAGTCAGGAGACCGCCCGATGAAACCTGTTGAAACCCAGCAAGATCAGCGTGATCAGCAAGCCCGCGCCGCACTTGAGGCGCTGGAGCAGGCCTATGCATATTACACCCCTGAAACGCCGGTGGCGCCTGTTCAGGAGCAGGAGCAGCTGTTTGAATATTACCAGGCAGCATGAAGCAGGTTTTGCCTCTGTCCTGCCTGGCATTTCCATTTGAAGGGCGGGGCAGGCGGGGCTAGACAGGCCGCATGATACTCATTGCTGTTCTGGCGGTTGGCGTCTTCTGCTATTTCCTGTGGCGCCACCGCGCGCTGGATCTGACCCGCAACTGCCGCTGGCGGCAGGTGAAATCTGAAGGACAGTGGCGCTGCAGCTATTGCGGTGCGGTGGATGCGGGCAGCGAAGCACCGCGCATCTGCCGCAATCCGGAGCGCAGCGCCTGACAAGATGTGCTTGCGGCAGTGGCGCGAAGGGCTTGCACCCCGGCGGGGATGCGGTCTTGATGGGGCAAACGAACAGGAAGGTTAGCCCAAATGTCCAGCACTCCCGCTGCCCCCGCCGATGCGGCGGTCCGCCGTGCCGTCAAGCCGGTAATCTGCTACCCCAATGACACCCTGCCAGTGCCGGACCTTGCGCTCTACAGCCAGGCGCGCGAGGGCGCGGTGAAGACCGGAGAGGTGCTGGTGCCGCCCCGCGATGCCGCCTGTTTCGAGGTGCCTGCCGGGCATTTCTTCCGCATCAGCTCTGTCGAGGGGCCGCAGGTGGGCGACCTGAACCTGTGGAACAGGAATGACCTCAGCGAGCGGTTCTATTCCGGCAAGACCCGCGCCCTGCACGGCACCCATATCACCACCGGCGAACGGATGTGGACCAGCTTCCCGCATCTGCGCCCGATGGCGACCGTCGTGGCGGACACGCTGGGCTGGTACGGCATGGATGAATACGGCGGTTCGGTGCATGATGTGATCGGCACCCGCTGCGACCCTTACACCGGCAATCTGCTGGCGGGCAGCCAGTACCACCATTGCTGCCACTCCAACCTGACCCGGGCGCTGGCGGATCATCTGGGGGTTCCCCTGGCAGAAGCAGAACCGCATGTGCATGATGTCCTCAATGTATTCATGTGCACCGGCTTCACCCGCGATACCGGCCAGTATTTCATGAAGGCAAGCCCGGTGCGTCCCGGCGATTATCTGGAGTTTTTTGCCGAAATTGATTTGCTGGGCAGCCTCAGCGCCTGCCCGGGCGGTGATTGCTCGGCCGAGCATTCCAGCGATACAGCCGCCTGTTATCCGCTGCTGGTTGAGATATTTGCCCCGGAAAAAGGCGCACTGGATGATTGGCAAAGCCCGCCGCCCAATGGCTATGACCGCAGCCATGGCCGCGGGTGAACCGGTGAGCCAATTGGAATGCGGAGCGGCTGCCAATACTGCCGTCCGGAAAAATCGGCTCACTTATTTTCAAAATGGGAATTTTAAGGTTCGGCCGGCATCGCCGGAATGAACGGCCGGTGGAAAGAAAAGGGCAGCAGAAAATCTGCCGCCCTTTTCTGATTTGTTCTGCGCGGCTTCAGCTGAATGCGGCTTCCAGCGCAATTTCGACCATATCGCCAAAGCTGCGTTCGCGCTGATCGGACGGCAAGGCCTCGCCGGTGCCCAGATGGTCGGACACGGTCAGCACCGCCAGCGCACGGCAGCCGTGGCGGGCGGCCAGCGTGTACAATTCCGCTGCCTCCATCTCGACGCCCAGGATGCCGTGGCGGACCATCTGCTCGTTCAGGTCGGGGCGTTCGTCATAGAACACGTCCGACGAGTAGATGCCGCCGATGTGGGTGGTTGATCCGCGTTTGGCGGCAGCCTGCGCAGCTGCCTGCAGCAGGCCCCAATCGGCGCAGGGCGCAAAGTTCAGCTCGCGGAAAATGCCGCTGGAGGGGCTGTTCAGGGTGCTCGCGGTCATTGCCAGGATTACATCTCGGACTTTGACCTTGTCCTGCATGCCGCCGCAGGAGCCGATGCGGATCAGGGTCTTTGCGCCGTAGTCCCGGATCAGCTCATTGGTGTAGATCGACAGCGAGGGCATGCCCATGCCGCTGCCCTGGATGGTGACGCGGTGGCCGTTCCAGGTGCCGGTATAGCCCAGCATTCCGCGCACTTCATTGACCAGCCGGGCATCCTGCAGAAAAGTTTCGGCCGCCCATTTCGCGCGGTAGGGGTCGCCGGGCATCAGAACGGTTTCAGCAATGTCGCCCTGCGCGGCGCCGATATGAATGGTCATCGCCTTGCTCCGCTGCGGTGTCAGATTTCCAGGTCGGAAATATCCATGCCCGCGGTCAGGGCGGCATGCACCCAATGCGGTTTGCGGCCGCGGCCGGTCCAGGTTTCCTCGGGGTTGCTCGGGTTGCGGTATTTCGGGGCAGCCTTGGTTTTCTTGGCGCTCTGGCGGTTCGCGCCGGCAATTTCATCCAGTGAAAAACCAAATTTTGCGGCCGCTTCCTCGGCGGCTTTCAATGCTTCCTGGCGTTCGCGCAGTTCTGCGTCGCGCAGCGCCTCAGCAACATCGGTTTGCAGCTGAAGAAGTTCTTTTCTGCTCATTGCTGAAAGATCGACGGTCATTTTGAACTCCATATAAAAATGACATACCGGAAAAACCGGTATGTCATTCCTTATGGCCCAATTTCCAGACGCGTTTCAGCATCTTTTTCGGCTATTTGCGGGAATTTGCCTGTTAAGGGTCAATTCGCTGCAATTTGAGGTGGCTTTGCCAGGTCGACAATGTCGCTCATAATTGAATTCAGCTCAAAATCCTTGGGCGTATAGACGCGTGCGACTCCCATTGATTTCAGCTTTTGCGCGTCCTCATCCGGGATAATGCCGCCGACAATTACCGGAATATGGTCCAGACCGGCGTCGCGCATGCGCTGCATCATCTCCTTCACCAGCGGCAGGTGGCTGCCCGAGAGGATCGACAAGCCGACCACATGGGCGTCGTCCTTCTGCGCCGCTTCCACCAGTTCCGCAGGGGTCATGCGGATGCCGTCATAGGTGATGTCCATGCCGCAGTCGCGGGCGCGGAAGGCAATCTGCTCGGCGCCGTTGGAATGGCCGTCCAGGCCAGGCTTGCCGACCACGAACTTGATCCGGCGGCCCAGCACGTCGCTGACGGCATTGACCGCATCGCGCAGGTCGTCCAGCCCTTCGGTCTTGTTGGAGACAGAGGCCGAAACGCCTGTCGGGCCGCGGTAGGTGCCGTGGACCTTGCGCATTTCCTCGGCCCATTCGCCGGTGGTGACGCCGGCCTTGGCGGCGGCAATCGAGGGTTCCATGATATTGGCGCCGCTTTGCGCGGCCGCGCGCAGGGCGGCCAGTGCCGATTGCACCGCGTCATTGTCACGATCTCCGCGCCAGGCATTGAGCCGGCTGATCTGTTCCTGCTCCACCGCCGGGTCGACAACCATGATGCCGCCGTCCTCGGTCTGCAGCGGCGAGGGCTCGCCCGCGGTCCATTTGTTGACGCCGACCACGATGGTCTCGTTCTTCTCGATCCGGTTCAGCCGTTCGGCGTTGGAATCGACCAGGCGGCCCTTCATGTATTCGATCGAGGCAACCGCGCCGCCCATCGATTCCAGGTTGGCCAGTTCGGCGCGGGCACCTTCCTTCAGCTCCTCCACCTTGGCGTCCACCGCCGGGTTGCCGTCGAACAGGTCGCCGTATTCCAGAAGGTCGGTCTCATAAGCCAGGATCTGCTGCATCCGCATCGACCACTGCTGGTCCCAGGGGCGGGGCAGGCCAAGCGCCTCGTTCCAGGCGGGCAGCTGCACCGCGCGGGCGCGGGCCTTTTTCGACAGCGTCACCGCCAGCATCTCGATCAGGATCCGGTAGACGTTGTTCTCCGGCTGCTGTTCGGTCAGGCCCAGCGAGTTCACTTGCACGCCATAGCGGAAGCGGCGGAACTTGGGGTCGGCGACGCCATAGCGTTTCTCGCTGATTTCATCCCACAGATCGACAAAGGCGCGCATCTTGCACATCTCGGTGACAAACCGGATGCCCGCGTTCACGAAGAAGGAGATGCGGCCCACCATCGCCGGGAAGTCCTCCGGCGCGATGCGCGGCTTCAGCTCGTCCAGCACCGCCTGGGCGGTCGCCAAGGCAAAGGCCAGCTCCTGCTCCGGCGTCGCGCCGGCCTCCTGCAGGTGGTAGGAGCAGACGTTCATCGGGTTCCACTTGGGCACGTTGGTGTAGCAGTACTCCGCCACATCCGCGATCATCTTGAGGCTGGGCTTGGGCGGGCAGACATAGGTGCCGCGCGAGAGGTATTCCTTGATCAGGTCGTTCTGCACCGTGCCCTGCAGCTTGGACACATCCGCGCCCTGTTCCTCTGCCACCGCGATATAAAGGGCCAGCAGCCAGGGGGCGGTGGCGTTGATGGTCATCGAGGTGTTCATCTGCTCCAGCGGGATCTGGTCGAACAGGGTCCGCATGTCGCCCAGGTGGCAGACGGGCACGCCCACCTTGCCCACTTCGCCGCGGGCCAGCACATGGTCGCTGTCATAGCCGGTCTGGGTCGGCAGGTCGAAGGCGACCGAGAGGCCTGTCTGCCCCTTGGCCAGGTTGGCGCGGTAAAGCGCGTTGGATGCCGATGCCGTGGAATGGCCGGCATAGGTGCGGATCAGCCAGGGGCGGTCTTTTTGCATCTGCGGCATGTCGGGCCTCGCGAGTCAGTGTGTCGGTAATTTTATTTCGTCAAGCAGATGTAAACTGCAATTTTCAACCCATGTCAATTCGCTGCGTTGCGGCAATTCCGCTGCCGGGGCGGCAAACCCTGCAGGCTTGGCGCTTGTAAAGGCTGTTGCCATGGGCAACTGTTCAACTATGACGCAAATCGTGGAACTTCCGCTGTGGCTCTTTGTGCTTATCGTCGGTTTTGCCGCGGTGACCTTTGCGTCGCATTTCCTGTTCCCCTCGGTGCGCTGGTTTTTCCGGCGGCGGCTGGAACGGGCGGTGGCGCGGCTGAACAAACGGTTGGAGCGGCCGATCGAGCCGTTCAAGCTGGCCCGCCGCCACGACATGATCCAGCGGCTGATTCACGACCCGCAGGTCGCGCAGGCCGCGGCGGATCACGCTGCGGCAGAAGGCATCCCGGAAAACGTCGCCTTCGAACAGGTGCGCCGCTATGCGCGCGAGATCGTGCCCGGGTTTTCCGCTTTTGCCTATTTCAGCCTGGCGATCCGGGCGGCGCGGTTCCTGTCCAATGCGGTCTATAGAGTGCGGCTGGGCCATCAGGACGAGGAAGCGCTGCGCGCCATCGACCCCACTGCCACCGTGGTCTTTGTGATGAACCACCGCTCCAACATGGATTACGTGCTGGTCACCTACCTGGCGGCGGAGCGCTCGGCGCTGTCTTATGCGGTGGGGGAGTGGGCGCGGGTCTGGCCGCTCAGCCGTCTGATCCGGGCGATGGGCGCCTATTTCATCCGCCGCCGCTCGCGCAATGATCTCTACCGCAAGGTGCTGGCGGCCTATGTACGCCTGGCCACCCGCGGCGGCTCCACCCAGGCGATGTTTCCCGAGGGCGGCCTCAGCCTTGATGGCGCGCTGGCCGCGCCCAAGCTTGGGCTGCTGAAATACATCGTCGAGGGCTACGATCCGGACCGGCGCGACGTGGTCTTTGTGCCGGTGGCGCTGAACTACGACCGGGTGCTGGAGGACAAGATCCTGACCTCTGCCGCCAAGGCGGGCGACCGCCGCTTCCGCGCCCGGATAGGGCTGGTGGCACTGCGGCTGCTGCGGCAGCTGTGGCTGTGGATGACCGGCCGCTACCACCGCTCCGGCTATGCCGGGGTGAATTTCGGCCGCCCGCTGAGCCTGGCCGGGTTCGGCGCCGGGCGGCAGGGCGACATCACCAAACCGCTGGCACGGGAACTGATGCAGCGGATCAGCGCCATTGTGCCGGTGCTGCCGGTGCCGATGATCGCGGCCATCCTGCTGCGGCACGGGCCGCTCAGCCGGGCCGCCATCGAGCACCGGCTGGAGGATCTGGCCGCGGCGATGCCGCTGGCGCACGTCCACATTCCGCGGGAAAACCTGTCCTATGCGGCTGAGGCCGGGCTGCGCCAGCTGCTGCGGCGCGGTCTGGTCTCTGAGGCCGATGGCCGCATCGTTCCGGCAGAAGAGGGCCGCGACCTGCTGGCGTTTTATGCCAATTCGATCCGCCACCTGCTTCCCGGCGGCGGCGAGTTGCCCGGTGGAGACCGTGATTTTTCTGCACCTGCTAAAGGTGATGCTGCATCCGCAAGGTCATAAAATTACCCAAATGACGCAAAAGAGGTTGCAATATTACTCTTCCAATCCTATCCCTCAGGTAACCGCTGCGATTCTGCACCGCGGCAAAAGAACAGGATACAAAGGAGGCCATCATGGCATTGGATACCCAGACTGACGTCATGTCGTACGAGGCGCCCGAGAAAGATCTCTATGAGCTGGGGGAAATCCCCCCGATGGGTTATGTGCCCAAGAAGATGTACGCATGGGCGATCCGCAAGGAGCGCCACGGCGAGCCGAACACTGCGATGCAGCAGGAAGTGGTCGATGTGCCGGAGCTGGACAGCAACGAGGTGCTGGTCCTGGTGATGGCGGCCGGCGTCAACTACAACGGCGTCTGGGCCTCCCTTGGCAAGCCGATCTCGCCGTTTGACGGCCACAAGGCACCTTATCACATTGCCGGTTCCGATGCCTCGGGCATCGTCTGGGCGGTGGGCTCCAAGGTCACCCGCTGGAAGGTCGGCGACGAGGTCGTGATCCACTGCAATCAGGACGACGGCGACGACGAGGAATGCAACGGCGGCGACCCGATGTACTCCCCTAGCCAGCGGATCTGGGGCTATGAGACCCCGGATGGCTCGTTTGCCCAGTTCACCAACGTGCAGGCCCAGCAGCTGATGCCGCGCCCCAAGCATCTGACCTGGGAAGAAAGCGCCTGTTACACACTGACCCTGGCCACTGCCTACCGGATGCTGTTCGGCCATGAGCCGCACGACCTGAAGCCGGGCCAGAACGTGCTGGTCTGGGGCGCCTCGGGCGGCCTGGGGTCCTATGCGATCCAGCTGATCAACACCGCCGGCGCCAACGCCATCGGCGTGATCTCGGACGAAAGCAAGCGCGACTTTGTCATGGGGCTGGGCGCCAAGGGCGTTCTGAACCGCAAGGACTTCAACTGCTGGGGCCAGCTGCCCACGGTCAACACCCCGGAGTATGCCGAGTGGTTCAAGGAGGCCCGCAAGTTCGGCAAGGCGATCTGGGACATCACCGGCAAGGGCGTGAACGTCGACATGGTGTTCGAGCACCCCGGCGAGGCAACTTTCCCGGTCTCCACCTTCGTGGTGAAGAAGGGCGGCATGGTCGTTATCTGCGCGGGTACCACCGGCTATAACCTGACCTTCGACGTGCGTTACATGTGGATGCACCAGAAGCGTCTGCAGGGCTCCCACTTTGCCCACCTCAAGCAGGCCGCGGCCGCCAACAAGCTGATGGTCGAGCGCCGCCTCGATCCCTGCATGTCCGAAGTCTTCACTTGGGCGGATCTGCCCGAGGCGCACATGAAGATGCTGCGGAACGAGCATCTGCCGGGCAACATGTCGGTGCTGGTGCAGGCGCCGAAGACCGGCCTGCGCACCCTGCAGGATGTGCTCGAAGCAGGCAGCTGACCTGGCTCTGCGCCCGGACCTGAATGGTATTCCCCGCGCTTCGCTTATGTGAAACGCGGGGAATTTTATTTACAATTTTATCCAATTCGGACTGTCAGCAGCCGCCTCCGCGCTGTTTATGGGGACAGGCGATGCTATTGCGGCGCGTACCTGTGTAATTGTGGCGCTTTTTCGAGTTTTCAGCGTGTCTCACGGTTTCTGCCGCTCGAGCGGAGTGATTTCAGCATGTTGCCATTGACCTTCGGGTAGCTGGCGCTGCAGAAAGGTCCGCTTAACCGGTCTGCCTCTTGCCGGGTTCCCGACGGAACCCAGCGGCTTTAAGGAGCAGGCCCCGAAGGGAATGGCGCATCGCTGATGGCGAACAAGGCAGAACTGGACCGTATCCTCGAGTCGCTTGATGCGACGGAGACGCTGGATGGCCTCCAGCTGATCATCGAGCAGGTCTGTGCCGTGTTCGGCGTCGATCACGCCATGTATCACTGGGTGGACAGCGCCGGCGATCACTATTACTTCGGCACCTACCCGCAGGGCTGGGTCGAGCGCTACCAGAAGAAATCGTATGTCCGGGTCGATCCGGTTGTGGCCGGCTGCTACCAGCGTTTTCACCCGGTGGACTGGAAACGGCTGGACTGGTCGCCAAAGCCTGCCCGGGAGTTCCTCAAAGACGCGCTGGAGCACGGGGTGGGCAACCAGGGGTATTCGATCCCGATCCGCGGGCCGAACGGGCAGTTTGCGGTGTTCACCGTCAGCCATAGCTGCGACGACGAAGCTTGGGAAAAGCTGACGGAGCGCTACAGCCGCGACATGATCCTGATGGCGCATTACTTTAACCGCAAGGCGCTGGAGTTTGAGCCCGACCGCAGCCCGGAGCAGGCCCAGCCGCTGTCGCCGCGCGAGGTGGACGCGCTGACCTTGCTGGCGATCGGCTACAGCCGCGCGCAGGTGGCCAAGACTTTGTCGATCTCCGAACACACGCTGCGCGTCTACATCGAAAGCGCCCGCTTCAAGCTGGGGGCGATCAATACCACGCACGCGATTGCCCGCGCCATGTCGCTTGGTCTAATTGTAATTTAGCGCCAGGTTGAGAAATCTATCGTAAATACACTCTGAGATTGTGTGATGTAACCGTACCCTGTCCCCACTGTTCAACCAGAAGGGGACAAATTCATGCTTCGCTATATCTATGGCCGCGATCTACACAACCACGCATTTCTGGCGCATTCGATGTTCCGGGACCGGGCGGATCAGTTCAGGGACCGGCTGGGCTGGGAGGTGCAGGTCGACCGCAACGGCGAGGAACGCGATCAGTATGACGCGCTGGACCCGCTGTATGTGATCTGGGAAATGCCCGACGGCAGCCACGGCGGCTCCATGCGGTTTCTGCCGACCACAGGACCGGTGATGGTCAATGACGTGTTCCTGGATCTTGCGGGCGGTGTGCCGGTCTGCAGCCCGCTGATCTGGGAATGCACCCGCTTCTGCCTGTCGCGGGAAGCCGGCGGCAATGTGGCCGGGGCGCTGACCCTGGGCGGAGTTGAGATCATGCGCAATTTCTCGGTTGCGCATTTCGCAGGCGTCTTCGACCGCCGGATGGTGCGGATCTACCGCAGCCTTGGCTTCAGCCCGGAGGTCATCGGCACCCAAGGCGAAGGACGCGACCGCATCTGCCTGGGGCTGTGGGGATACACGCCGGAAGTCTACCGGAACGTAGCCGCCAAGGCGGGCATCTCGCCGGAACTCTCACAGCTCTGGTTCGACCGCTCCTTTGGCGGAGCGCGTGCGGCGAAACCCTTGGCGCTGACCGCCTGACGGCGGCGGATTCCGGGGCCGGTTCCTCTGGCGGACCCGGCCCCGCGGCTGTAGGGTCGCGCCATGACAGCTTTGCCCGTACAGTTTTCCGATGACCAGGCCACCGCTTATGACAGCGTGACCGAGCTCCTGCGCAAGGCGGGGGTGGACCTTGATGACGGGCTACTGCACCCGCCCCGCGGCGACGCCGGGGTGATGGCGGTGATCGGCAAGGCCGGATCGGGCAAGACGCTGCTGCTGGCCGAGCTTTACAAGGCGCTTGAGAATTCAGGCGTCGAGGTTGTCTCCGGCGACTATGAAAGCCGCAAGAAAGGCGACGACCGCCGCACCCTGGCAATCCTGGCGCCGACCAACAAGGCCGCCAGCGTGCTGCGCCTGCGTGGAGTGCCGGCCACCACCATTCACCGCATTCTCTATACCCCGGTCTATGATCCGGAGTTCGAGAAGATCGCCGAATGGCTGGCGGGGCAGGGCGACCAGCCCGAGATCGAAGGGCTGACCGAGGAGGCGCTGGCCCGCGCCGCCGCCTTCTATGAGAAGAACAAGTCGATCCCCGGCGCGCTGGCCGCCGCGGGGCTGCGCGGCTCCGATTTCATTACCGGCTGGAAACGGCGCGAGGAGCCCTTGGACATCGGCTTCGTCGACGAGGCCTCGATGCTGGACGACCGCCAGTTCGAGGACCTGAAGGAAATTTTCCCGAACCTCATTTTGTTCGGCGACCCGGCGCAGCTGGCGCCGGTGAACCAGTCGGGGTCGATGGTGTTCGACGCGCTGCCGGAGCCGCGCCGCCTTATCCTGAACCGCATCCACCGGCAGGAGGCCGGGAACCCGATTTTGGACCTGGCCCATGCGCTGGCCGACCCGCAGCTCGGGTTCGAGGATTTCGAGCGCATGGTGGAGGATACCGCCCGCCGCGATGACCGCGTGGTCTGGGGCCAGAGGGTGGAGGTCGACCTGATGGCGCGCTCGCCGGTGCTGGTCTGGCGCAACAATACCCGTATCCGGCTGATCAATGCCTTCCGCACCGTTTACGGCGCGCCGGAGGATGAGCTGATCGCCGGCGAGCCGCTGATCTGCGACGGCATTGAGTTGCCGATGAAGCACCGCAAGAAACGCCTGGACCTGGAGGCCCGGGGGCTGATTAAGGGCGCCCAGGTGATCTTTCTCGGCCCCGGCCGCAAGCCCGGCTTCTCGCGCCTGCATGTGATGGGGGCGGAGGACCCGCAGGTCTCTGCCGCTTCGATCGTGAAGATCGAGAAGCCGGATGAGGAAGAGCCCTTCATCCCCTATGCCGCCCGCATGGGGGCAACGTTTCTGCACGGTGCCGCAGTGACCATCCACAAGGCACAAGGCTCGCAATGGGATACCACCCAGGTCTTTGCGCCCGATATCTATGCCGCTGCCCGCATGGGCCGGGTGGAGGCTGGCCAGCCGCTGTGGAAGCGGCTGGCCTATGTGGCCATCACCCGCGCCCAGGAGCGGCTGATCTGGGTGGTCAGGAACCGCCTGGCCAAGCCCGCAGGCCCGCTGCAGGTGGATGACCTGAAGGCGGTGCCGGCCGCGGCGCTGACGCTGGAAGCACAGGAGGAAACCCCGGCATGAGCAAGACAATCCTGATCACTGGCGCCAGCTCCGGCATCGGCCGAGCCGTGGCGGAGCTGTTCCTGGCAGAGGGCTGGCAGGTCGGGCTGGCGGCCCGCCGGGCGGAGAAGCTGGAAGAGGTGGCGCAGGGCCACACGAACGCTCATGTGCTGCCTGCCGATGTGACTGACCCGGCGGCGGTGGACCATGCGGTGAACAGCTTTGTTATGGCGGCAGGCCGGCTGGATGCACTGTTCAACAATGCAGGCATCTTCACCCCGCCGGGCACCATTGACGAGATCCCGCTGGAGGACTGGTTCGCCTCTGTGAACGTGAACCTCACCGGCATGTACCTGACCGCCCGCGCCGCCTTCCGGCAGATGCGCCACCAGGCGCCGCAGGGCGGGCGGATCATCAACAACGGCTCCATCGCCGCATACGTGCCGCGGCCCCATTCGGCGCCTTATGCGGCGACCAAGGCGGCGATTACCGGCCTCACCAAAAGCCTGTCGCTGGACGGGCGCCCCTTTGACATCGCCTGCGGCCAGATCGACATCGGCAACACCCGCACCCCGATGGTGGCGGACCTGAGCCAGCGCCACGCGGAGGCCAATCCCGGGGCTGAGATGATGCACACATTTGCGGTGGAGGACGCGGCGAAGTCGGTGCTGCATATGGCCAATC
The DNA here is from genome assembly GCF_020514995.1 of Leisingera sp. McT4-56. Taxonomy (NCBI): domain Bacteria; kingdom Pseudomonadati; phylum Pseudomonadota; class Alphaproteobacteria; order Rhodobacterales; family Roseobacteraceae; genus Leisingera; species Leisingera sp. McT4-56. The sequence continues at coordinate 20,029 of NZ_JAJALF010000021.1, forward strand.
TTCCGCTGGAGGCCAATGTGCAGTTCATGACGGTGATGGCCACCAAGATGCCCTACATCGGCCGTGGCTAGGCTCTCCCGCCCGTTGCGGGCGCATCCCGGATGCGCCGCTCCCGTTGGGCACGGCGCTGCGCCGGCGCGCAGCATGGCTCCGCTCTTGGCGGCAAAGCCGCCGGCCAGGCAGCGGGACAGGAGTGCATTTTACAAAGGAGAGCCGGGGGGCTTCTTCTTTGCAGCAAAATACTCCGCGGTGAATTGGCCGTCAGGCCAAGAGGGGCAGCGCCCCTCCTTACCGGTTCCTGAGCAGGCTGAAGGCCGCAGATGCGCCCCAGCCGGCGGCAATGGCAATTGCCAGCGACATCAGGCCATAGAGGAACGGCTGCTCGCGCGAGAGGGAGAACAGGAACCGTTCCAGCCCGACCTTGCGCACGTCGATGGTGGTCTCATATTGCGACACCACCTCGCCGCCGCGAGTCAGGAAGATGCGGGTCAGGTAATCGCCCTCGGTCAGGTCGGCAGGCATCTTGATCGCGGTGCGGAACAGGGTCTGCTCATCCACCGCCACGGTGTTTTCGCGCAGCGAATAGAGCCCGTTCTTCTCGCGGATCCGCATCACTGCATCGGCAAAGGCCTGGGCGCCGCGGATGTGCATTGCCGCGCCGACCGAGCGGATCGCGCGTTTGATCGAAATCCGGTAGCGCAGGTCTTCGGTATCTTTCAGAACTTTGGCAAACGGGGCGCTGGTGGCCACCGCGTAGAAGGCCGGCGCCGAGTCGACCAGCACGCTGTCCACGTTGACCCAGATGCCCAGCTTCTTTTCCTTGCGCCGCACCATCACGGACGGGGCCGGGCCGGAGACTGCCACGACCACCTCCAGCGGGTCGTCCTGCGGGATCGGGGTTTCCCTTTTCACCGCACCGAAGATCAGGATCTCGGAGCCGTCGAAGGTGGCGGTGATCGCCACCCGGTCCTGGCTGAGGCCCAGCACGACCTCCTCCTTGGCGGCCCGGGCCGCGGATTGCGGCAGCAGCGCAAGGGCGGCGGCAGCCAGGGCAGAGAGAAGCAGCTTGCGCATGATCAGTGGCCTCCCGCTTCGCCGAGCGTGAACAGCTCGGAGGGTTGCAGCAGCAGGTCGAGGCCCAGCTTCACGCAGACCGCAATGACCATCAGCGCCAGCAGGATGCGCAGCTGCTCGGCCTTGAGGTAGACCCCAATGCGAGTGCCGATCTGGGCGCCCACCACGCCGCCGATCAGCAGCAGAACCGCCAGAACGATGTCCACGGTATAGTTGGTGGTGGCGTGCAGCATGGTGGTGAAACCGGTGACCAGGATGATCTGGAACAGCGAGGTGCCGACAACCACCTTGGTCGGCATGCCGAGGATGTAGATCATCGCAGGCACCATGATGAAACCGCCGCCGACACCCATGATCGCGGCCAGAATGCCGACGCAGACGCCGACCAGAATGGGCGGGATCACCGAGATATAGAGGCCTGAAGTGCGGAACCGCATCTTGAACGGCAGCGCATGCACCCAGCCGCGCTGGCGCCGGGCCGCAGGCGCGGCGCCGCCTGCCTTCTTGGACTTGCGGATCGCGTTCAGGCTTTCGATGAACATCAGCCCGCCGACAACGCCCAGGAAGACGACGTAGCAGAGCTTGACCAGCAGATCGACCTGGCCGAGCGCCTTGAGGTAGTTGAACACCACAACCCCCAGCGCCGCGCCCATCAGGCCGCCGGCCTGCAGCACCAGCCCCATTTTGATGTCGACCGTGCGCCTTCGGAAATGCGCCAGCACGCCGGAGAAGGAAGAGGCGACAATCTGGTTTGCCTCGGTGGCCACCGCCACTGCGGGCGGGATGCCGATGAAGAACAGAAGCGGCGTCATCAGGAAACCGCCGCCAACTCCGAACATGCCCGAGAGAACCCCCACCATTCCCCCAAGTCCCAGGAGAAGGAAGGCATTCACTGAGACCTCAGCTATGGGAAGGTAGATCTGCATGTTCTTTGTTAAACCGCAGTCATATCAAAAATCAATGATCTATGCCGCTCTGCAGCGTGCAGGACTGATTTGCCGTTGCAAACTGGACTTATAGCTGCCGACAGGCGCTTCAGGGCAGATTGAGCACGGTCAGGGAAAACAGGTCGGCGGGTTCCAGCAGCAGCTCGAACCCGATCTTGACCGAGACCGACAGAACCAGCAGCGCGAGCAGTACGCGCAGCTGCTCGGCCTTGAGCCTGGCGCCGATCAGAGTGCCCAGCTGGGCGCCCGCAACGCCGCCGATCAGCAGGAACAGTGCCAGCACCACGTCAACCGTGTGGTTGGTCGTGGCATGCATCACCGTGGTGAACCCGGCGACAAAGATGATCTGGAACAGCGAGGTGCCGATCACCACCTTGGTGGGCATGCCGAGGATGTAGATCATCGCTGGCACCATGATGAATCCGCCGCCGACGCCCATGATCGCCGACAGGATGCCAACGCCGAAGCCGACCAGCACGGGCGGGATCACCGAGATATAAAGCCCGGAGGCCTTGAAGCGCATCTTGTAGGGCAGCGCGTGCACCCAGGACCGCTGGCGCCGCTTGTAGGCGGGGGGGCCGCCGGCCTGGCGTGCCCTGCGGATGGCGTTGACGCTTTCGACGAACATCAGCGCGCCGATCACGCCAAGGAACAGCACGTAGCAAAGCTGCACCGCCAGATCGACCTGGCCCAGCTGCTTGAGCCAGTTGAAGACCGCCATCCCCAGCGCGGCGCCCAGAAGCCCGCCGCCCAGCAGCACATAGCCCATCTTCAGATCCACGGTGCGGCGACGGAAATGCGCCATCAGGCCGGACACGGACGAGGCCACCACCTGGTTGGCAGAGGTGGCAACCGCAACCCCCGGCGGGATGCCGATCAGAAACAGCAGCGGCGTGATCAAAAAGCCGCCGCCGACCCCGAACATGCCCGACAGCACGCCCACAGCGCCGCCGATGCCCAAGAGCAGCAGAAAGTTGACCGAGACTTCGGCGATGGGCAGGAACACGTGCATGGGGCCATACAGCAATCAGAACGCAAGGGGTCAACCGGCCAGGCGGCACTGCGGCGGACAGGACCGACAGAGTGTGGTGAACTGGACCTAAGGGCAGGTGCTCTAGCGCCTGCGGGTGAAGGGCATGGCCCTTCGCCTTGGCGGCCTTGGGCCGGGCGCCGCACTGCGTGCGGCGGGAAAGAGGTTCTGCTGAGAGGCCTCTGACGGGCAGGGCTGCCCCTCAGATGGCCATGCCATGCCAATTGTGCTTGCGTCTTTTCCGCGTCAAGGGTGAACGGCGCCTGCGCGCCGCTGCTGCGCGGCCCTTGATCCGGAAAAGACGAAGGGCAGGAAAAAGAAAAGCCCGGCGAGGGGCCGGGCGTTTCAACAGCTGCAGACAGCGCTTAGCGCTCCTTGACGTAGGGCTCGCCGCCGGCCCGGGGCGGGATCGCCTTGCCGACGAAACCGGCCAGGATCACCACCGTCAGCACGTAGGGCAGCGCGTCCATTGCCTGCACCGGGATGGTGATGCCGCCCAGTTCGATGTTCTGAAAGCGCAGCGCGATGGCTTGCAGCAGGCCGAACAGTAGGCAGGCGCCCATCGCGTGCCAGGGCCGCCACTTGGCAAAGATCAGCGCCGCCAGGGCGATGAAGCCGCGCCCGGCGGTCATGTCCTTGACGAAACCCGCTTGCAGCGCGGTGGCCAGGTAGGCGCCCGCAATGCCGCACAACAGACCGCAGATCAGCACCGCCGCGTAGCGCAGGCCGACAACCGAAACCCCGGCAGTATCGACCGCGGCCGGGTTTTCCCCCACCGCGCGCAGGCGCAGGCCAAAGCGGGTGCGAAACAGCACCCACCAGGTGGCAGGCACCGCCAGGAAAGCGATGTAGACCAGGATCGAGTGGCCCGAGAGCAGCTCGGAGTAAATGGGACCCAGCACCGGCACGCTAGAGAGGCTCCCGGCAAACGGCAGGTCGAACGGAGTGAAGCGGCCGCCGCCGATCAGCGAGGGGGTGCGGCCGCCCTGCTGGAACCAGTCCTGGGCGATCAGCACTGTCATGCCCGCCGCCAGGAAGTTGATCGCCACGCCGGAGATCAGCTGGTTGCCGCGGAAGGTGATGGAGGCCACCCCGTGCAGCGCCGCCAGCAGCAGCGACGAACCGATGCCGGCCAGCAGCCCCAGCCAGACATTGCCGGTGACGGCTGCCACAGCGGCGGAGAAGAAGGCGGCCATCAGCATCTTGCCCTCAAGGCCGATGTCGAAAATGCCTGCGCGTTCGGAAAACAGCCCCGCAAGGCAGGCCAGCAGCAAAGGCGTGGCCAGGCGGACGGTGGAATCCAAGAGCTGGATGATCGTCAGGAAATCCATCAGTTCTGCCCCTTCCGCACCGCCAGGAAGATCTTCTCAAGCGGCATCCGCACCATGTTGTCGAGCGCGCCGGTGAACAGGATCACCAGCGCCTGGATCACCACGATCAGCTCCCGCGGGATCGAGGTCCAGAGCGCCAGCTCGGCGCCGCCCTGGTAGAGGAAGCCAAAGAGGATCGCCGCCAGGAACACGCCGAACGGGTGGTTGCGCCCCATCAGCGCCACCGCGATGCCGATGAAACCGGCGCCTTCGGTGGCGTTCAGCACCAGCCGCTCAGCCTCTCCCATCACGTTGTTGATTGCCATCATGCCGGCCAGAGCGCCGGAGATCAGCATCGCGATCATGATGGTGCGGACAGAGGAGATGCCGGCGTAGCGCGCGCCCGGCTCCGATTTGCCCAGGGAGCGGATTTCATAACCCAGCGGCGTGCGCCAGATCAGCAGCCAGACAAACAGGCAGGCGCCGACGGCCACCAGCAGGCTGACGTTGGCGGGGGCGGATTTCGAAAATTCGATCCCGATCGGAGCCAGCAGCTCATGCAGGGACGGCAAGTGCACGGACTCGGGGAAGCGTTCAGTGGCCGGGTCCATGGAGCCCACGGGGCGCAAGAGGTTGACCAGCACATAGTTCAGCACCGCTGCGGCGATGAAGTTGAACATGATGGTGGTGATCACGATGTGGCTGCCGCGCTTGGCCTGCAGATAGGCGGGGATCGCGGCCCAGGCTGCGCCAAAGATCCCGGCGCCGAGCGCCGCAAAGACCAGCGCCAGCGTCCAGTGCGGCCAGGGGATCAGCAGGCAGACCAGCGCCACGCCAAGCCCGCCCAGCATCGCCTGGCCTTCGCCGCCGATGTTGAACAGGCCCGCATGGGCGGCAATCGCCACCGCAAGCCCGGTGAACATGAAATTGGTGGCGTAGTACAGCGTATAGCCCCAGCCATAGGTGGAGCCCAAGGCGCCTTCGACCATCAGCTTGACCGCGGCAACCGGGTCTTCGCCGATCCCGAGGATCACCAGGGCCGACAGGATCGCGGCCAGGATCAGGCTGATCAGCGGAATCAGGACCACATCGGCCCATTTCGGCATCTTGTCCATTTACGCGGCCTCCCCCGCGACACCGGCCATCAAGAGGCCCAGTTCTTTCTCATCGGTCTGATCGGCAGGCCGTTCGCCCATGATCATGCCGTCAAACATCACCGCAACCCGGTCCGCCAGAGACAGGATCTCCTCCAGCTCGACCGAGACCAGCAGGATCGCCTTGCCCTGGTCGCGCAGTTCGACGATCTGCTTGTGAATGAATTCGATGGCGCCGATGTCGACGCCGCGGGTCGGCTGGCCGACCAGCAAGAGGTCGGGGTTGCGCTCGATCTCGCGCGCCACGACGATTTTCTGCTGGTTGCCGCCGGAGAAGTTCTTGGCCGCCAGCCAGGGATCAGGCGGGCGTACGTCGAACTTTTCCATCTTGGCCTCGGTATCTGCGCGCAACGCTGCGTTGTTCATCAGAATACCGTTCTGATAGGCGGCGTCGCGGTGATAGCCGAAGGCCACGTTCTCCCAGGCGTGGAAGTCCATGATCAGGCCCTCGCGCTGGCGGTCCTCCGGCACATGGCCGATATGGGCGGCGCGCCGCGCGGCGGCATCCGAGCCCTGGCCGTGCAGGGGCAGGGGCGTGCCATGCAGCTTGATGCTACCGGTGCCGGGGCGCATGCCGCCCAGAACCTCCAAGAGCTCCGACTGGCCATTGCCGGCCACACCGGCGATGCCGACGATCTCGCCTGCGCGCACGGTCAGGTCGATGCCCTTGACGCGCTCGACGCCGGCGCTGTCCACCACCCGCAGGTTCTCGATCTCCAGAATCGGGGCGCCGGGCTGGGCCGGAATCTTGTCAACGCGCAGCAGCACCTTGCGGCCCACCATCAGCTCTGCCAGGTGCTCGGGGCTGGTCTCGGCGGTCTTGACGGTGGCGGTCATCTGGCCGCGGCGCATGACGGAGACCGTGTCGGTGTATTCCATGATCTCCCGCAGCTTGTGGGTGATCAGGATGATGGTCTTTCCTTCGGCGCGCAGCCGGTCGAGGATGCGGAACAGCTGATCGGCCTCGGAGGGCGTCAGCACGCCGGTTGGCTCATCCAGGATCAGGATCTCAGCCTTTCGGTAAAGCGCCTTGAGGATCTCCACCCGCTGCTGCATGCCGACGCCGATCTCGTCGATGCGGGCGTCGGGGTCCACGAACAGCTCGTATTCCTCCTCCAGCGCCTTCAGCTCCTTGCGGGCGCGGCGCAGCGAGGGCATCAGCATGCCGCTGTCCTCGGCCCCCAGCACGATGTTTTCCAGCACGGAGAAATTCTCCACCAGCTTGAAGTGCTGGAACACCATGCCGATGCCCGCGGCAATCGCTGCCTGGCTGTCCGGGATCGCGGTCTTCTTGCCCTTGATCCAGATCTCGCCGCTGTCGGCCTTGTAAAACCCATAGAGGATCGACATCAGCGTCGACTTGCCTGCACCGTTTTCACCGATGATGCCGTGAATGGTGCCGGGGGCGACGCTGATGGAAATGTCCTTGTTAGCCTGGACCGGGCCAAAGGCCTTGGAAATGCCTTTGAGTTCGATGGCGGGGGCGGTCAATCGGGCTCTCCCATGCCTGTGAATCCGATCAGCCGCACCACCTTGCCGTCTTTCAGATCGGCAAAATACTGGCCGCGCACCATGCGCTGGCCGTCTTTTTCGAAATCCACCGTGGCGCGCGCATGGCCGTGGTGTTCCGAGACGGCAACGACCCTGGCTGCGGCGCCCGGCATCATCGCGCTGAACTGCGCGATATAGTCCAGGTAGGCGTCGCGCCCGGAGATGGGGGTAGGGGTGTTGGGATCGGAGTAGTAAAAACCGGGCCCGATGGCCGCGTCCGTCTTTTCGGCGCGGGCTTCGGGCGATGGGTCGCCCCAGGCCGCAAACAGAATGTGAATAGAATCCGTCATGGCCTGGGGCTTTCTCTTTAGAAGCTCAGCGCAGGGCAGCTGTCGTCGGACATGTAGTCATGCACCTTGATCTCGCCCGAGGCGATCTTGGCGGCAGCGTCGTCCACCGCGGACTGCATCTCGGCAGAGACCAGCGATGCGTTGTGCTCGTCCATGGCATAGCCGACACCGCCGTTGGACAGGCCCATGACCGAGAAGCCGGTCTCCATGTCCGCGCCGTCGGAGAAGGCCTCGAACACGGCGTTGCCGACGTTCTTGGTCATCGAGGTCAGCACCTGGCCCGGATGCAGGTGGTTCTGGTTGCTGTCCACACCGATCGACAGGATGCCTTCGTCGGCTGCGGTCTGCAGCACGCCCACACCGGTGCCGCCGGCCGCGGCATAAACCACGTCCGCGCCCTGGCTGATCTGCGCCTTGGTCAGCTCCGAGCCCTTGACCGGGTCGTTCCAAGCCGCCGGGGTGGTGCCGGTCATGTTGGCGATGACCTTGGCATCCGGGTTGGCTGCGCTGACGCCCTGGGCATAGCCGCAGGCGAACTTGCGGATCAGCGGGATGTCCATGCCGCCGATGAAGCCGACGGTGTTCGACTTGGACGCCATCGCCGCCATCATGCCGACCAGATAGGAGCCTTCGTGTTCATTGAAGACAACAGAGCGCACGTTGTCGCCCTCAACCACCATGTCGATGATGGTGAATTTGGTGTCCGGGTAATCGGCAGCCACCTGGCCCAGGGCATCGGCGAAGGCAAAGCCCACCATCACGATCGGGTTGGCGCCGGCCTCGGCAAAGCGGCGCAGGGCCTGCTCGCGCTGGGCTTCGGACTGCAGTTCGATCTCGCGGTAGGTTTCGCCGGTCTCTTCAGCCCAGCGCTGGGCGCCGCCATGCGCGGCTTCGTTGAAGCTCTTGTCGAACTTGCCGCCCAGATCGAAGATCAGCGCCGGTTCCGCCAGCGCGGCACCTGCGGTCAGGGCCAGCGACGCGGCTGCGCCCATCAGCGGTTTCATCAGGGTCATCAGGTTAACTCCCACTGTCATTTTTGTTGGATGCAGCGGGGGTTTTCCGCTGCCCGGCCCCGTTCAGGCCTTAGAGGGTGCGGCAATTTAGCCTGCAGGGCAGGGAGGGGGTCAACCGCTTTTTGACCAAATGGTGCGAAATCCGCGCAACTGGCCTAGCGTAAAGCTTTTCTCATCAGGATTGCATCCGCGGCTTTTGCGTCCTGGCGGCGGTAATATCCCGCCCGGCGCCCGCATTCCGCGAATCCGCAGGCGCGGTACAGCGCCTGTGCGGGCGCGTTGTCGGCGGCCACTTCCAGGAACACCTCGGCGGCGCCGCGCGCGCGGGCGGCTGATTCCCATTCTGCCATGCAGGCGCGGGCCAGCCCCTTGCGCTGATGGGCCGGATCTGTGGCGATGGTCAGCAGCTCGGCCTCATCCGCAATCACCCGCACCAGAGCAAAACAGCGGGCGCTGCCGGCGGCAAAGACCAGCGGGCTGTCGAGAAGGCCGGCAAATTCTGCTGCCGACCAGGGCCGCGACTGGGTGAAGGCCGCGGCATGGGTGGCGGCCATTGTTTCCGGTGTCAGCGGATCACTCATCAATCAGCGCCGGCGGCACGTCGCTGGAGGGCGCCGCATCAGCTGCGCGCAGGTACAGCGGCGCAGGCGGCTCTGTGACAGTTTGAAACCGCTCCGCAGCGATGCGCGCTATGGCTTCGGCGATCCCGGCGGGGCTTGCTTCGGGCGCACAGGCCAGCCCGGCGTCGCGGGCGGCGTCCTCGGCCTCCTGGCGCGGCATCAGACGCGGTGCCTGCCCGGGAAGGGCGGCATAGACCTGATCGCGCGGTGCAGGCACCGCGGGCAGGGTGCCTTCGGCGGCGCGGGCCTCAAAACCGTCCACGCCCACAACTGGCACCTCCAGCCCCAGCGCCAGCCCGCGGGCGGCGGAAACCGCAATGCGGATGCCGGTGAAATTGCCGGGGCCGATGCCCACGCCGATGGCGTCGAGGCCGGCCCAGGCGGCACCGCCCTCCGCCAGCACCTCTTCCAAGAGCGGCACCAGCCGTTCGGCCTGTCCGCGGGACATCTCTTCCAGCCGGGAGGCCAGTACGGTCTCCCCGCGCAGCAAAGCGGCCGCGCAATGCGCGGCCGATGTGTCAAATCCCAGAACCAGCGGTTCGGAAGCCATCAGATGTCCTTTCGTAACCGGTCAGACGGCAACCGGACGCACCTCGGTGACTTCCGGGATGTAGTGGCGCAGCAGGTTCTCGATGCCCATTTTCAGGGTCAAGGTCGAGGACGGGCAGCCGGCGCAGGCGCCCTGCATGTGCAGGTAGACAACACCGCGGTCAAAGCCGTGGAAGGTGATGTCGCCGCCGTCCTGGGCCACCGCCGGGCGCACCCGGCTGTCCAGCAGCTCCTTGATCTGGTTGACGATCTCGGCGTCCTCGCCGGAATGCTCGGCATGGCCCGAAGCCGGGTCAGCAGTGCCATCCGCCATCACCGGCTGGCCGGACTGGTAGTGTTCCATCACTGCACCCAGGATGGCGGGTTTGATGTGGTCCCACTCGACGCCCTCTGCCTTGGTGACGGTCACGAAGTCGTTGCCGAAGAACACGCCAGTCACGCCCTCGACCGCAAAGATACGGGAGGCCAGCGGCGATTTGCCGGCGGCGTCTGCGCTGGGGAAGTCAGCGGTGCCCACCTCCAGAACGGTCTGGCCCGGCAGGAATTTCAGCGTCGCCGGGTTGGGCGTGGATTCAGTCTGAATGAACATGTCGGGTCTCCGTTAAGCGTGCCCCCGATATGCGCCCTGTGGCCCGCCAAGTCAAGATTTGGAACGATTCTAAATCACAGCGCCTGCCGCGTGGTCCAGCGCCTGCTCCAGCCGGTCATCGCCCCAGAACAATTCCGCACCGCTGGTGAAGCTGGGCGCGCCGAAAATGCCCGCTGCAATGGCCTCGTTGGTCTGCGCCCTCAATGCCGATTTGATTGCGGAGTTTTGCGTGCACTGCATCAGCGCCGCATCAAGGCCGCTCTGGCGCAGACAGTCCTTCAGAATGGCTTCGCGTGCAATATCCGCGCCCGCGCCGAACTGCGCCTGAAACACCGTTTTGGCGAAAGCTTCAATGCGGTCCTCTTCGGCCGCAGCCAAGGCCAGACGCGCTGCCATCAGCCCGTTCTGGGGAAACACCTGCGGGCGGCAGAAGGGCAGGCCGCGAGCCGCGCAGGTCCGCTCCATGTCGCGCCACATGTAGCGCCCCTTGGCCGGGTAGATATTGAAAGGAGAAGTGTCCCAGCCCTGGGCGGCAAAGATCGGGCCCAACAGAAACGGCTTCCAGGTCACAGCAACATTGCGGGCGGCGGCCAGTTCGCCGATGCGCATCACACTGAGATAGGAATAGCTGGAGGCGAATTCGAACCAGAATGTAATCCTGCCGGTCATCGCCTCTGCCATGCCCTTCAATCAGGTGATTGCTTCCAGCTTTTCCTTGCTGAGATCGCCGGGCACGATGGTGATCGGCACCGGCAGGGTGCCGGAGTTCTTGGTCAGCTGGGTGACCAGCGGCCCCGGCCCCTTGCGGCCGGTGCCCGCACCCAGCACCAGCACGCCGATTTCCGGGTCGCCCTCGATATAGTCGAGGATCTCCGGCACCGGTTCGCCTTCGCGGATCACCAGCTCAGGGTCAACGTTCTGGCGGTCGCGCATCCATTTGGCAAATACCTCGAAATGGGCGTGGATCCGTTCGCGGGCTTCCTCCCGCATCACTTCGCCGACGCCGATCCAGTGGTTGAATTCATCCGGCGGGATGACCGACAGGATGATGACGCCCGCACCGGTATGCGCCGCCCGCATTGCGGCAAAGCGCATGGCGTTCAGGCATTCGCGGCTATCGTCCAGGACCACAAGGAATTTGCGCATCTTCGCTCTCTCGTTGTTGCACCGCGGATCATGGCGCAAGCCGGGCCATCAGGCAAGAGAGCCAAAAGCCGCCATAGGGTTACGGCATCTGGCCCTATCGCTGGCGGTGCAAACGGTGCCGGGGCCGGAAGTTAGGTCCGGCCAGCGGCCCAGTCCCAGTAGAGGTCCCGCACCCGCTTGGCGACCGGGCCGGCCTGATAGCGGCAGCTGTCAAAAGCGGTGACAGGGGTTACTTTGCTCATATTGCCGGAGAGGAAGACCTCGTCGGCCTCCTCGAAATCCTGATAGCCCAGCACGCATTCATGCACGGTGATGCCGTCGGCGCGCATGTTGCTGATGTGGCGGGCGCGGGTGATCCCGGCCAGGAAGGTGCCGTTGGGGATCGGGGTGAAGACCTCGCCGTCGCGGACCATGAAGACATTGGTGGTGGCGGTTTCGGCGACATTGCCCATGGCGTCCAGCACCAGCGCGTTGCTGAACCCCTTGCTGCGCGCCTCCCGCAGCATCCGGGCGTTGTTGGGGTAAAGGCAGCCCGCCTTGGCATTCACCACCGCGCTCTCCAGCACCGGGCGGCGGAAGCGGGTGCGGGTCAGCGTGGCTGAGGCCTCAGGAGCTGCCATTGGGATTTCCTCCAGGCAGATGGCGAACCGGGTGCTGCCGGCGTCGGGGGCAATCAGCGTCTCGTCGCCATCGGCGGCCCAGTACATCGGCCGGATATAGACCGCGGCGCCGGGGGCAAAGCCCTGCAGGCCTTCGCGGATGATTTCCACCATCTGCTCAACCGTGTGCGTGGGCGTCATCATCAACGCCTCTGCCGAGGCATTGGTGCGGGCGCAATGCAGATCCAGGTCCGGCGTCATGCCGTCAAACAGCCGTGCGCCGTCGAACACCGACGAGCCAAGCCACATCGCATGGTCCGCAGCCCGCATCACCGCCGGGTTGCCATCCTGCCAACTGCCGTTGAAGTAAGTGCGGATTGTGCGGCCCACAGCCATGGTTCTGCCTCCCTGTGCTTGCCGCAAGGGTAGGCAGAGGAAGGTCAGAGGTCCAGACCTAACATCGCTCGCCAATGCCGGCGATACGGCGTCGGTGGAGCATGTTTTCTGTTTTGTTGCAACGGCTTGCCATGTTGTTGGACGGAAATTGACGTCGCGTCCATTAAGTCAGCATGTCTGACCAATTGTTTCGCGCGCGAAACATTCAGGCAGCGTTTCTGACCTACTCAACCTCCGCGAGCAAAGCCTGCAAGTCCAGGGCCTCCGTGCCCATGGCGAGGCTGCCGTCCGATGCACGCGGCCACTCCGCCTCCGGCCGGTCGCGGTACAGCTCTACTCCGTTGCCGTCCGGGTCGTGCAGATAGATGGCCTCGGAGACGCCGTGGTCGGCTGCGCCCTCCAGCGCGATGCCTGCGTCCAGCACCCGGCGCAGCACCGCGGCCAGGCTCTTGCGGTCCGGCAGCAGGATGGCGGTATGGTAGAGGCCGGTCATGTTGGGCGCCGGGGCAGGGCCGCCGCGCGACTGCCAGGTGTTGAGGCCGATATGGTGGTGATAGCCGCCAGCTGACAGGAAGGCGGCAGAGCTGCCCAGCCGCTGGGTCACGTCAAAGCCCAGGATGCCGCTGTAGAATCCGATCGCCCGCTCCAGGTCTGATACCTTGAGGTGGACATGGCCGATGCCGGTGCCTGCGGGAAGTGTTGCTGTGCCGGTGCTCATTGCAGCCTCCATCTGTCTGTTGCTGCAAAGATGGGGGCCAGGCGTTGAAGATGCCATTCCGCAGCGCCGCACCTTTTCCCTGTGGATTTGCACAGCCTGGCGGTGCAGCACGGCCAGCGCGCCGCCAGGCGCGCCGGTCCCAACCGGGCCTGCGCATCTGAGATGCGCTGATGCCCGGGCGGGAGTTATCCCGTTGAATGTCAGGTGGTCGGTTTCAATCCGGCCTTGGCCAGCACGGTAGAGGCGGCCTGTTCCCAGCGCGCCTTCAGCTCCGCATTCGGGGTGCGGCGCAGGCCCATGGACTTGAGGCCTTCGAACTTTTGCGAGGTCTCCGAGCCGAAGCTGGCAGCGACCCGCGGCCACCAGTAGTTCGTCAGTTCCTGCAGGGCATCGGCGCCTTGCGCCTCCACCAGCACCATCAGCCCTTCCTCCGCCAGTTCGGCATGATGCGCCTCGATGGGCTGGATGGCGCGGAACGCCTCGGCCAGCGGCTGGTAGGAGACGTGGCTCAGCTCTTCCAGCTGCACGGTGACGGCGGCGCCCATGAGCAGGTTCATCACCACCGCATCCGCCCAGCCTTCCAGCGGGTAGTTGAACACGGCCAGCCGCATGTCGTGCTTGGTGCGGGTCTGGCCGATGTCGGCGTCCCGCTCCAGCCGCGCGGTCCAGGGGTGGTGGTCGGCATAACGCTCTGTATCGGCGCCGAAATCGCCCATGATGCGCAGCACCTTTTCGGCGCTGTCGGATTTTTCCAGCACGATCTTGGCGGCGGCGATGCGTGCCTTGATGCCCGGCCCTTCGTTGATGATGTCGGCAAAGCCGGCAGCACCCGCCAGTTCGCTGTCGACGAAGGTTGCCATCATCTTCATCAGCTCGGCGCGGTAGCGCGGCGGCACGTTGGACGGGTTGCTCAGCACACCACCCTGGGCCAGATAGCTTGCGATGCTCATCTCGTCAGTCATGATCTTTCCTCCCTCGCGCAGGCATTACTGGTCGTAATCGACCACGACGTTATCGGTCACCGGATAGGCCTGGCAGGACAGCACATAGCCTTTTTCGACTTCGTAGTCCTCCAGCGCGTGGTTGGCGACCATTTCGACCTCGCCCTCCAGCACCTTGCAGCGGCAGGTGGAGCAGACGCCTGCCTTGCACGCATAGGGCGCGTCCATGGCGTTCTCCAGCGCCGCGTCCAAGAGGGTCATGTCCTTGCCCATATCGATGGTCTGGGTGGCGCCGTCCAGGGTGATCGCTGCCCTGGTCTGGTTGGCGCTGGTGCCTGCGTCGCTTGCGGCGGCCTTGCGCTTGGCGCGGCCCGGCTGGGCGGAGGCGAAGAGTTCGAACTTGATCTGGCTGTCGGTGAGGCCCGCAGTGCGCAGCGCCGCGGCGATGCCCAGCATCATCGGCTCCGGGCCGCAGATGAAGGCGGTGTCGACCGACTGGATGTCGATCCAGTGCTCGAACAGCTGGGCGCATTTCTCCTGCGTGACCAGGCCGGTGAACAGGTCGATTTCCTGTGCATCCGATTCCAGCACATGGATGACATTGAACCGGCCCATGTAGAGGTTTTTCAGATCCTCCAGCTCCTCGCGGAACATGATCGTGTTCACGCCCTTGTTGGCGTAGACCAGCGTGAAGGAAGATTTGGGCTCGGCGTCCAGCGTGGTCTTGAGGATCGACAGGACGGGCGTGATGCCGGAGCCGCCGGCAAAGCCCAGGTAGTGCTTTTCCGCCGTGCCGTCGAGCGGGGTGAAGAAGGTCCCCATCGGCGCCATCGCCTGCAGGGTGTCGCCGGCCTTGAGCTCAGTGTTGGCCCAGGTCGAAAATGCGCCGCCGTCGACGCGCTTGATGCCGACCTGCAGGACGCCTTCGTTCTTGCCCGCGCAGATCGAGTAGCTGCGGCGCAGTTCCTCGCCGTCAAAGTCGCGGCGGAAGGTCAGGTACTGGCCTTGGGTGAAATCGAACTCAGCAGCCGCGCCGTTCACGGGCTTCAGGGTGACAACCACCGCATCGCGGATGGTCTTGCGGACGTCGGTGACTTCAAGGTCGTGAAAGCGCGCCATCAGGGTCTCCTTAGATGCACTTGAAATAATCAAAGGGTTCCAGGCAGTCCTGGCAGCGCCAGTGGGCCTTGCAGGGGGTCGAGCCGAACTGGCTGACCTTGGTGAGATTCTTGCTGCCGCAGTGCGGGCATTTTTCGGGGCCGCCTGCGGGCTGGGGCGGGGCGATACCGAAGCCCTCCAGCTTGGTGCGGCCCTTGTCGGACAGCCAGTCGGTGGTCCAGGCAGGAGAGATCTGGGTTTTGAGTTTCAGATCCTTGATGCCGTGGCCGCGCAGGGCGGTTTCGATGTCCATGTTGATCACCGAAGTGGCCGGGCAGCCGGAGTAGGTCGGGGTGACGGTGACCACCAGGGTCTCGCCCTCCCAGGCCACATCTCGGATTATGCCAAGATCCACCAGCGAGATCACCGGGATCTCCGGGTCCGGCACAGCGTCGAGCCATTCCCAGATCTGGTCAATGCTTGGCTGAGTTGTCACTTGGCTCATGCGGTTACCCTCATTGGCTGTTCTGCCCGGCAGCATGCCGGGCAACACCCGTCCTGCCGCCTGGGAGGCGGGAGTTTCCCGCCCGCCCTGCCGGAAGGGCGATGCCCTCAGTTCCTTGGCCGCGGCCTTACCACTTTGCGCCCGGATAGGCGCGCTGCAGCCATTGCATCTGAGTCAGCAGATGGCCCAGGTGCTCAGTATGCATCGCTCCGGTGCGGCCGCCCTTGTGGGCAAAGCTGCTCTCCGGAATGGTCAGCGTCGCGTCGCCCAGGATGCGGGAGACCAGCGCGTCATATTCCTCGCGCAGGGAGGCTGGATCGGGGGCGATGCCCGCCTTCACCATCTCGGCGTCGACCTCGTCGGACTGGAACATCTCGCCGACGTAGGGCCACAGGTAATCCAGCGCCTCCTGCATCCGGCGGCGGCTTTCCTCTGTGCCGTCGCCCAGGCCCACCACGGTGTCGGCGGAACGCTCCAGGTGATAGGCAACCTCTTTCGAGGCCTTTTCGGCAATCGCGGCAACCCGCTCGTCCGAGGATTTCATCAGCCGGCCCAGCTGGATCGAGTGCCAGGCATCGAACAGGAACTGGCGCATCAGGGTGCGGCCGAAGTCGCCGTTCGGAACCTCGCACAACAGCACGTTGCGGAAATCCCAGGCGTCGCGCAGGAAGGCGAGGTCGTCGGCGGTTTTGCTGCCGCCCTGCACCTCGCCCGCGAGGCCCAGCCACATTTGGGTCTGCCCGATCAGGTCGAGCGCGGTATTGGCCAGCGCGATGTCCTCTTCCAGCACCGGCGCGTGGCCGCACCATTCGCTGACCCGGTGGCCGAGGACCAAGGTGTTGTCCCCCATCCGCAGCAGAAACTGGGAAAATGCGTCTTCGCGGGTCATTACATCGCCCCCACTTCTTCGGGGATGTCGAAGAAGGTCGGGTGGCGGTAGACTTTGGACTCCGACGGCTCATACAGCGGGCCCTTGTCGCTGGGCGAGGAGGCGGCGATGTGGTTGGCTTCCACCACCCAGATCGAGACGCCTTCGTTGCGGCGGGTATAAACGTCGCGGGCGTTCTTGATCGCCATTTCAGCGTCGGGCGCATGCAGGGAGCCGACGTGGCGGTGGCTCATGCCGTGCTGGCCGCGGATAAAGATTTCCCAGAGGGGCCATTCGTTTTTCATGTCTCAAATCCTCCTGGCTGAGGGGGCGCTGCGCGTCGGGCGGAGCGCCGGAATGCTTCGGTTTACTCGGCGGCGTGCTGGCGCGCGGCTTTCTTTTTGGCGTGGGCAAGCAGGCCGTCACGGACCCAGGCGCCGTCGTCCCAGGCCTTGTTGCGGGCGGCCAGGCGGTCGACGTTGCAGGGGCCGTTGCCCTTGATCACCTCGAAGAACTCCGACCAGTCCGGGTCGCTGTAGTCGTAGTGGCCGCGCTCTTCGTTCCACTTGATGGTGGGATCCGGCAGGTCGAGGCCGAGGAATTCGATCTGCGGCACCGTCTGGTCGACGAATTTCTGGCGCAGCTCGTCGTTGGTGTTGATCTTGATCTTCCAGGCCATGCTTTGCGCGGAGTGGACCGAGTCCTTGTCGGACGGGCCGAACATCATCAGCGCCGGGAACCAAAGGCGGTTGACCGCATCCTGCGCCATTTTCTTCTGCGCGGGCGTGCCCTCGGCCATCTTGCGGATGGCGTCGAACCCCTGGCGGGCATGGAAGCTCTCTTCCTTGCAGATGCGGATCATCGCGCGGGAATAGGGGCCGAAGCTAGTCCGCTGCAGCGGCACCTGGTTCATGATCGCCGCGCCGTCAACCAGCCAGCCCACCGCGCCGATGTCGGCCCAGTTCAGCGTCGGGTAGTTGAAGATCGACGAATACTTCATGCGCCCGTCGAGCAGCATTTCGGTGAGCTCGTCGCGCGAAACGCCCATGGTTTCCGCCGCACAGTAGAGGTAGAGGCCGTGGCCCGCCTCGTCCTGCACCTTGGCGAGCAGGATCGCCTTGCGTTCCAGCGTGGGGGCACGGGTGATCCAGTTGCCTTCGGGCAGCTGGCCGACGATTTCCGAGTGGGCGTGCTGGCCGATCTGGCGGATCAGCGTCTTGCGGTAGCCTTCGGGCATCCAGTCCTTGGGCTCGATCTTCTCGCCCGCGTCGATGCGCGCCTGGAAGGCGGCCAGTTTTTCGGGATCGTCCTGGGTCGCTTCGGATTGGACCATCTGAGCATACATGTCTGGGACCTCCTCAGGTTTTCGTTAAATGCGTTCCAAGATCAGGGCGGTGCCCTGTCCGACGCCGACGCACATGGTGCACAGGGCATAACGCCCGCCGGTGCGCTGCAATTGGTAGGCGGCGGTCAGCACCAGCCGCGCCCCGGACATGCCGAGCGGGTGACCCAGTGCAATTGCACCGCCGTTGGGATTAACATGGGGCGCATCATCCGGAAGGCCAAGCTCGCGCAGGGTGGCGAGGCCTTGCGAGGCAAACGCCTCGTTCAGCTCGATCACGTCCATCTGGCCGATGGTCAGGCCGGTGCGGGCCAGCACCTTGCTGGTGGCGGGCACCGGGCCGATGCCCATGATGCGCGGCTCGACGCCGGCGGCGGCCATGCCGACGATGCGGGCCATCGGTTTCAGGCCGTTTTTCGCGGCCGCAGCCTCATTCGCCATCAGGATCGCCGCGGCGCCGTCGTTGACGCCGGAGGCATTGCCTGCGGTCACGCTCTTGTCCGGGCCGTTGACACCCTTGAGGCCTGACAGCATCTCTGCCGAGGTGCCGGGGCGGGGGTGTTCGTCGGTGTCGACCACCAGATCATCGCCCTTGCGCTGCGGGATAGTGACCGGGGTGATTTCGTCCTTGAAGATGCCGGCCTCATGCGCGGCGGCCCAGCGGGCCTGGCTGCGGGCGGCAAAGGCGTCCTGATCCTCGCGGGAGACGCCGTAATCCTCTGCCACGTTGTCGGCGGTCTGCGGCATCGAGTCGGTGCCGTACATCTCGTGCATCTTCTTGTTCACGAAGCGCCAGCCGATGGTGGTGTCATAGACCGCATTGGCGCGGGTGAAGGCGCTGGTGGCCTTGGGCATAACGAAGGGCGCGCGCGACATGCTTTCGACACCGCCGGCGATGGCCATGTCATAGTCGCCTGCCTTGATGCCGCGGGACGCCATGCCGACCGCATCCATGCCGGAGGCGCAGAGGCGGTTGATGGTGGTGCCGGGCACTGAGGTCGGCAGGCCCGCCAGCAGTGCCGCCATGCGGGCCACGTTGCGGTTGCTTTCACCCGCCTGGTTGGCATCGCCCAGGATCACGTCATCCAGGCTGCCCCAGTCAACGTCCGGGTTGCGCGCGGCTAGCGCGGCAATCGGTAGAGCGGCAAGGTCATCGGTCCGCACCTGGCTCAGCGCGCCGCCGTAGCGGCCGATCGGGGTGCGGGTGGCATCGCAGATGAAAGCATCCATGGGTGTTCGCGTCTCCTGTGGCGGCGGCAGGAAAAGCCGACCGTTGGGTCGGTATTACGCTGGAAGATGATTCGCAGCAAGTGAAATGTAACGTGAAAAATGTTTGATTGAAAAATCTGTAACGAATTGGTGTGGCAGAGCGTGGGCCGGCCGGTTCAGACAGGGCGTTTGATCTGGCGGCGCCTTCAGCAGCGCCAGGCTCAACTAAAAAATTATTGCAGGAACGGCCGGTAAAGGCGGGAAGAGACGGGCCGGCCTTGGGGCGCCCTATCAGGCCCGGTATTGCAGGACAGTGTTGGGGTAATTGGCCTGTCCGATGCTGAAATGGGTCTGGCCTGCCTGCTCAAACCCGTTCCGCAGATAGAACGAGATCGCGCGCGCGTTATCCGAATTGCTGGTGAGCCAGGGTGCGTCCCAGCCGTTTGACCGGCAGAGTTGAAGCCCGGCCTGCAGCAGGCGGAGGCCGGTGCCATGCCCGTGGTGCCTGGGCTGAACATAGAGTGTTGCGATCTCGGTGCAGGACGCCCCGCCGGCTGGGCTTGGCCGTCCGTGCGCGAGCCGGATGTAGCCATCGATGCCGTCCCGGTTCTGCGAGACCAGCAGGCGCTCGGCCGGGTTGTCCAGGGCCTCTGCAAAATGCGCCGGGGTATAGCGGCTGAGCACATAGTCTGCGAAATGCCCGCTGACTCCGTTGCGCAGGTAGGTGCCTGTCCAAACTTCGATCGACAGGGCAGCGAGGCTGGTGCAGTCGCCTGCGGCGGCGGGGCGGATCGCGGTTTGCAGCATGGGTCTGGTCATGAAAGCCAAAAGGAATAAGAAAAACACGCGCCATAGTCAGGCAGCGGGCGCTGGGGTCAAGAAGATCTCCTCGCTAAAATTGCTTCACTTGTTTATTAATGGGGTGGCACTGAGCGGGAGGCGCCGATGAACATTCTCTATATCATGTTCGACCAGTTGCGGTTCGACTATCTGAGCTGCGCGGGCCATCCGCATCTGCAAACACCACACATTGACGGGCTGGCCGCCAAGGGGGTGCGCTTCACCCGTGCCTATGTGCAGTCGCCCACTTGCGGCTCGTCGCGGATGTCGAGCTATACCGGGCGCTATCCCTCCAGCCACGGGGTGCAGTTCAACAGCTACCCCTTGCGGGTAGGCGAGTGGACAATGGGCGACCATCTGCGCAAGGTGGGGATGGGCTGCCATCTGATCGGCAAGACCCATATGGTGGCAGATGCTGAAGGGATGCGGCGGCTGGGGCTGGCGCCGGACAGCGTGATCGGCGTGCGCCAGTCGGAATGCGGGTTCGATCCGTGGGTGCGCGACGACGGGCTGTGGGCGGAAGGGCCGGATGGTTTTTACGACAGCAAGCGCAGCCCCTATAATGAATACCTGAAGGAAAAGGGCTATCCGGGTGAAAACCCGTGGAACGACTTTGCCAATGCCGGGATTGACGGTGATGACATTGCCTCCGGCTGGTTCATGGTCAACGCGGACAAGCCTGCCAATATCGCCGAAGAAGACAGCGAAACACCCTGGCTGACCACCAAGGTAATGGAGTTTATCGCGCAGGCGGAAGGCCCCTGGTGCGCGCATCTGAGCTATATCAAGCCCCACTGGCCGTACATCGTGCCTGCGCCCTATCACGATATGTACGGGCCAGAGCATGTGCTGCCGGTGGTGCGTTCCGAAGCGGAACGGGAAAACGCACATCCCGTCTTTGATGGCATGATGAACAACCAGATCGGCAAAACTTTCAGCCGTGACGAGGTACGGGAAAAGGTAATCCCCGCCTATATGGGGCTGATCAAGCAGGCGGATGACCAGATGGGGCGGCTGTTTGCCTGGCTGGAGGAAACCGGCCGGATGCGGGACACGATGATCGTGGTGACCTCGGACCATGGCGATTATCTGGGCGATCACTGGCTGGGAGAGAAAAACCTGTTCCACGAGCCTTCAATCAAGGTGCCGCTGATCATCTATGACCCGCGTGCGGAGGTTGATGCGACACGCGGCACCACCTGCGACGAACTGGTGGAGGCGATTGACCTCCTGCCCACTTTCCTGGAAGTGGCAGGTGGCGAACCGGCGCCGCATATCCTGGAGGGGCGCTCGCTTATGCCGTTCCTGCGCGGCGAAAGCCCGGATTGGCGCGACTATGCGATTGCCGAGTTCGACTATTCCACCATGCCGCTGTGCGAAAAACTGGGGCTGGCGCCGAAGGACGCGCGGCTGTTCATGGTCACCGACAAAAGCTGGAAATTCATGCATGCCGAAGGCGGGCTGCGGCCGATGCTGTTCGACGTGGAAAACGACCCGGAGGAACTGGTGGACCTCGCCAAGGGCGATGCGCATCAGGAGGTCATCGATCTCATGTATGACCGGCTGTTGGAATGGGGCCTCAGGATGTCGCAGCGGATCACCCTGTCGGATGCGCAGATCAAGGCGCGGCGCGGCAAGTCCGGGCGCAAGGGGATCCTGCTGGGGGTTTATGAAGCGGATGAGGTGGCGCAGGAGCTGACGGAGAAGTACCGCGGTCCCGTGCCCCGGTAATCGTCCTGCTCATTCACCTTTGCGCAAATACTCCGGGGGAGCCCGCAGGGCGGGGGCAGCGCCCCCCCCCCTCCAGTCCGCGTTGCCAAGCAGCGGAGGGGCGCATAAATTGGCGGCAAACGCATCAAAGGCGGCGCAATGGCAGGGCAGACGGAACAGGTTCTGAACGCAATCCTTGAGGATATCGAGGCCGGAAGGCTGGTGCCCGGCGCGCCGCTTGAGGAAAGCGAGCTGGTGGAGCGGCACGGGGTCTCGCGGACGCCGGTGCGGGAGGCTTTTATCCAGCTGGAGGCGATCGGGCTGATCAAGCGGCTGCCGCGCAAGGGGGCGGTGCTGTTCAAGCCGACGCTGGAGGAATTCCTGGCAATCCTGGAAGTGCATGCCCGGCTGGAGGGGCAGGCGGCGGCGCTGGCCGCGCGGCGGCTGTCGCCGGCGCAGGCCTGGGAACTGGAGGCGGCGGTGGCCGCCTGCGAGAAACACGCTGCGGAGAAGGGGGACGGCGATGCGGCCGGTTACTACCAGCTGAACCTGCGGTTTCATGCCTGTGTGGCAGAAGGCTCCGGCAATCCGTTCCTGGTCGAAATGATTAAGACCAACGCGCGCAAGCTGATGGCCTATTACCGGGCGCGCTACAAGTATCCCGGCGTTATAGCGCAGTCAGCCGAGGAACACCGGGAGATCGCTGCGCTGATCCTTGCTCATGACCGGGAAGCGGCAGAGGCGGCGATGACCGCGCATGTGCAGTTCGACCAAGTCACGGTGATGGATCTGCTGGCGGCGCTTGGCTGAAAGGATGCTGAACGGGGCCTGACGGCCCCGTGCCTCCCCTCTCGGCGGCATAGAAGCCTGCCGGGCAGCGTGGCGAGTAATTTTGGGAAAGATGAATTCTCAGGCGATGGCTTGTTCGAAGAAGCGCGCGAGGCTTTCCGCAAAGGCTTGCTGATCGGACTGCTCTTCCAGGCTGTCTAGGGCGCGGGCATAAACAGCCGGGCCGAGTTCGTCCCGCATTTCATCGCACAGCGCGATAATGAATTCGTGGGTCATCTCCGGGTGGTGCTGGGTGGTGAAGATATTCCGGGCCAAGGTGAAGCCTGTGTTCATGCCACCCCTTTCGCTCATCGGGGTTGCGCCGTCCGGCAGGGTGCGGACGCATTCGCAATGGGAGCCGTAGAGTTTGACTTCATCGGGCAGCGGAGCGGCCCATTCCGGGCGGTGGAGCAGCTGGTTGCGGGTCAGCCCATGGACCCAGCCGTCCGGGTTGCGGTCAATGCTGCCGCCAAGGGCCATTGCAATGGCCTGGTGGCCGAAGCAGGCGCCGAACAGCGGGAATTGCCTGGAGTGGGTGGCGTGGATCAGCTCCAGCAACTGCGTGACCCAGGGCGCGCCGGAGCGGACGGACGCCGGGCTGCCGGTGATCATCGCGCCGTCGAACTCAAACAGATCCTGCGGGAAGTCCCCGTCCTTCACGGAAAACACCGTGGTGCGCCAGCCCGGCCGGGCCATCTGGATCAGATCGGTGAATTTCTCGCCGTCCTTGGGGTGCCTTTGGGCGAATTCGCTTTCGTCAGTGTTGGTCATCAGAATGGCCAAGTGCATGGGAATGCTCGCAAGATTTTCATTTACATATTTATGATCACTATTAATATACATTGTGCAAGCAAATTAGGAAAGCCCGCAATGACAGTTTGGACCCCCACGGACGACGGCTTTGCGGATCTGAGCAGCCACGACACCTTTGCCCATGGCGCGCCGCACAACACCTTTGCGCGTCTGCGGCGGGAGGACCCGCTGCATTGGACCGAATACGCGGGCGGCAAGAACTTCTGGTCGGTGACCCGCTATGAGGACATCACGGTGATGAACAAGAACGCCGAGGTGTTTTCGTCTGCCCGCGGGATCCGGATGGAGGATCAGACCTACGAGGAGTATCTGGCGCGGCGCACCTTCCAGGAGACCGATCCGCCGGAGCATTCCAAAGTGCGGATGAAACTCCTGAAGGCATTTTCCAAGACCACGATGGCGCAGTATGAGCAGGATATCCGCGACCTCTGCGCGGATATTCTGGATCAGGCGCTGGCCAAGGAGGAATTCGACGCCACCAAGGAGATCGCCCGCCAGTTGCCGATGCGGATGCTCGGTCGGGTGGTGGGCCTGCCGGAGGCGGACTTGCCTTGGCTGGTGGAAAAAGGCGATGCGCTGATCGCCAATACCGATCCGGATTTCACCTCGCATGTGCTGGACAAGATGCAGACAGATGAGTTCCGGATGATGCCGTTCAACTCTCCTGCCGGGGCGGAACTGTACATCTACGCCAAGGAGCTGATGGAGGAAAAGGCGCGCAAGGGCGACACCTCCGGTGTGCTGAACCTGATCCTGGAACCGGCCAAGGACGGCTCGGTGATCACCGAGACCGAGTTCCGCAATTTCTTCTGCCTGCTGGTGGCGGCGGGCAATGACACCACGCGGTATTCGATCGCCGCCGGCATCCAAGCGATGTGCCATCAGCCGGAGCTGCTGGTGCAGATGCAGGAGGGCGGTGCGGTCTGGGACACCGCGGCGGATGAGATCATCCGCTGGGCGACGCCCGCGCTCTACTTCCGCCGGACCGCGACGCGGGATGTGGAAATGCATGGCAAGACCATCTGCGAGGGCGACAAAGTGCTGTACTGGTTTGTCTCGGCCAACCGGGACGAGTCGCAGTTCGACGATCCATTTCACGTGAATCTGCACCGCAGCCCGAACCGGCATCTGTCATTCGGCCAGTTCGGCCCGCATGTCTGCCTGGGCATGTGGCTGGCGCGGCTGGAGGTTACGGTGCTGTTTCAGGAACTGGCCAAGCGGATCCGGCATATCAAGGCTGCCGGGCCGCACAAGTTCCTGCGCTCCAACTTTGTTGGCGGCATCAAGGAGCTGCCGGTGCGGGTCGAGGCAGTGTAGCGGCGGGGCTTTTCTGCAGGAAAGACTCTGCCAATACCGCTAAATATGTTAAGTATTAGGGCACGGAAAAACGATGCCGTAGACTGTCCAACAGGGAAGGACCTTGAGCCATGAAAACCCGGCTGCGCGCGATGTTCTGCGATCACCTCAGCATTATGCGGGGGAAGTATCTGCCGAACTCCAAGATCGGTGACGGCAGCACGCGTTTCTGCCGGTCGGTCTTTGGCACCCACTATGACAAGGACCTGCTGGACGCGCCGGGTGCGATGGTCAAGCAGGGCCTGCCCGATATGGAGCTGAGATGGCTGCATGACGATATCCGGGACAGCTGGCATGCTTCGACCCAGGTGGTGCTGGGCGATCTTTATGATGACGAGGGCCAGCCGCTGGCGCTGTGCCCGCGCTGGGCGCTGAAGCGGGCGGTCGCGGATTGGCAAAAGCACGGGCTGACACCCAAAGTCGGGATCGAGCTGGAAGCCTTTGCGCTGCAGGCGGACGACCGCGGGCGGCTGATGCCCTATGATGCGCCCGGCGGGGTGGTCTATGGCACCGGGCCTTTTGCCGACCCGTTGCGGTTCAATGACCGGATCTGGGCGATGGCGGACGATATGGGCTTCTCGCTCGACATGATCACCGCCGAGTTCGACAGCCCGCAGTTCGAATACACGCTGACCTTTGACGATGCGGTGAAGGCGGTGGATGACATCGTGCTGTTCCGCCTGATGGCGCGGGAAGTGGCGCTGGAATACGGCATTGTCCTGACGTTCATGCCGAAACCCATTGCCGAGGCCGGCGGCTCTGGCATGCACATCAACTTCTCCTTTTTGGATGAGGCGGGCGGCAATGCGCTCTCGTCCGGGCCGCGCGGCGGGCCTGCGCATATGAACGATCTGGCGCGCGGCTGCCTGGCGGGGCTGCTGCACCATCACAAGGGGCTTGCGGGGCTGATCGCACCGACCGCCAACAGCTACATGCGGCTGCAGCCGGGCTCATTGTCGGGGTACTGGCAGAACTGGGGCGGGGATCATCGCAACGTGACCACGCGGATCAGCTCTGAGGGCGGCGCAAAGGCAAGGCTGGAGCACCGGATGGCGGATGCCTCGGCCAATCCCTACACCGCGGTGGCGGCTGTGCTGCAGGCGGCGCGGCTGGGAGTGGAGAACGGCCGCCAGCTGCCGCCGATGGAGACCGGCGACGGGTTCGACCGCACCGATGCGCGCGAAGGCACCGCAGTGGACCTGAAGGGGGCGGTCGCCGACCTGGAGAAAGACACCGTGCTGACGGAGGCGGTCGGGCCGGAGCTGGTGGCCAGCCACGTCTTCATGAAACGCAAGGAAGTGCGCAAGACCCGTGATCTGGAAGGGGATGGGATGCGCGATTTCTACGTGCATTTCATCTGATCGCCCGCAGGCGAGGCATATGCAAGTGACCTGGAGGCTGCCGGGCGGCAAGGCTGTCACGGCAACGGTGGATTATGGCCAGAGCTTGATGGAGGCTGCGCTGGCAAATGATGTGCCGGGCGTGGCGGGGGAGTGCGGCGGCAGTCTCGCCTGTGCGACGTGCCACGTTTACGTGGACCCGGCATGGGCCGCAAAATGCGGTGAGGCAGGGGAGTTCGAAGGCGCCATGCTGGATCTGGCGGAGCACCGGCGGGAGACAAGCCGCCTGAGCTGCCAGCTAGAGACGCATCCGGATCTGGACGGGCTGGTTCTGGAAGTGCCCGCAAGCTGAGGTTTCTGGCTGCGCGGAGGCAGTTGAACAGGCGTGGCCGCGAAAGCTGCACCTTATTCCGTATCGCGACACCGCGCCGCGTCAGTGGCGCCGCCGAAAGTGCGGACCCGAAGCATGTGCCTCGGGCCCGCCATGGTATCAGGCGGCGCCTGGTGCAGGCGTCAGCTCACCGCCGCAAAACCTGCGTCGAGCGCCGTCAGGATTGTGGCGGCCTCCGCCTCGCTCAGCACCAGCGGCGGGGAGAGGATGATGTTGGGGCCGGACACCCGCACCATGGCGCCGGCCTCATAAGCCACCTCTTGCAGCTTGCCGATGGTCTTTTTGTCAACCGCGGCCTTGGTGGCACGGTCGGAAACCAGTTCCAGCGCGCACATCAGGCCGTGGCCGCCGCGGACGTCGCCGATCAGCTGGTATTTCTTCTGCATCGCCAGCAGGCCCTGGTGGATCTGGCTGCCGCGGGCGGCAGCGTTTTCCGGCACGTTCAGGCGCTGGGTCTCTGCAAGGCAGGCTAGGGCGGCGGCAGCGCCGACCGGGTGGCCCGAATAGGTGTAGCCGTGGCCGATGGCGGCCTTGCCGGTGGTATCCTTTTCGAAGGTTTCGGTCATGTGGTCCGCGATCATCACTGCGCCAAAGGGGAAGTATCCATTGGTGATGGCCTTGGCTGTCGCCATCATGTCGGGCTGCACGCCCCAGTGGCGAGAGCCGCTCCACGATCCGGTGCGGCCGAAAGCGGTGATCACCTCATCGGCGATCAGGAGAATGCCGTGTTTCGAGCAGATCTCGCGCACGCCGGGCATGAAGCTTTTGTGCGGCGGGATCACCCCGCCTGCACCCAGAACCGGCTCCATGATGAAGGCGGCGATGGTGCCCGCGCCCTGGAAGGCGATTTCATCCTCCAGCGCCTGCAGGCAGAGCTGGGCAAGGCGTTCCGGATCGGTCTCGTTGAACGGGTTGCGGTAGGTGTAGGGCGCCGGGATGTGGTGGCAGCCGGGCAGGAGCGGTTCGTACTGGGTGCGGAAGTTCGCATTGCCGTTCACCGAAGCACCGCCCATGTGGGTTCCGTGGTAGCCCTTCTTGAGGCTCAGGAACTTGGTGCGGCCTTCCTCGCCGCGGATCTTGTGGTACTGGCGTGCGAGCCGCAGGGCGCTTTCCACCGAATCCGAGCCGCCAGAGGTGAAGAAGGCGCGGGTGAGCCCGTCGGGTGCAAAGAACTTGCGAAGCTCCTCGGCCAGCTGGATCACCTGGTCGTTGGTGGTGCCGCGGAAGGTGGAGTAGTACGGCAGCACATCAAGCTGCGCGGCGATGGCATCCTTTACCGGCTGGCAGGAAAAGCCGAGGTTCACGTTCCACAGGCCGCCAACAGCATCGACAACTTCATGCCCGTCAATGTCTGTGATCTTCACCCCCTGGGCCGAGGTGATGATGGCGGGCGGGTTGGCCAGGCTGTCGCCGGGATGCGCCATCGGGTGCCAGAGGGATTTGGCATTGTGTTCTTTCAGAAAGTTGGAGTCTTTCATGGGGGCAGCTCCTGGATGCGGCCCGGTCCGGGCCGGTGAAAGGGTTCAGGCGGTTTCTTCCTGCGGATAGTCCGGGGGGGCAGAGCCGCCGATGCGATGGGTGAGAGTGGCACCCGCGCGGCGCAGGGCCTCCGGGATCAGCTGTTTCTGTTCTGCGCTCATGCGGGAAACCGGCGCGGCAACCGCCAGAGCGCCGATCACCTTGCGGTCCGGGCCGAAGACGGGAACCGCGTGGGAATGCACATCCGCCTCGAAGCCTCCGATGGACTGGGCAATGCCGGTGCTGCGGATCTCACCCAGCTGGGCGCGGATTTCCTGCGGGTCGGTGATTGTTTCGGGGGTACGGGCCTCAAGCGGCTGCGACAGCACCTCCTCGGCGAAGGCCGGGTCGGCATAAGCCAGCACCGCCATGCCGGAACTGGTGCCGTGGAATGTCAGCACCTCGGCGTCCTCCATCATCACCTTGGTGGCATTGCGGGGGGAGTAGGCATGCGACAGCGAGTTCAGCTGGCTGCCCTGCAGCAGCGACAAGTGGGTGGTCTCGCCGGTTTCGTCGCTAAGGTCACGCAGCACACGGCGGGAGACCGAGAGAATCGGTACCGCCGCCTCGCGCAGGGCTGCGAGGCGCAGAACCTGCGGGCCGAGCCGGTAGGAGCGGTCAGCGCCGGCCTGTTCGACAAAGCCTGATTCCTGCAGCTCGCTCATCAGCCGGTAGACCGTTGCCTTGTTCATGCCAGACAGTCGCGTGAGATCGCTGAGCCCGATTTCGGTCCGGCCGTGATTGAAATATGTCAGTAACGACAAGGCTTTGGATACCGTTCCCATGCGCTTGCCCATGCTCCCTGTTTGGTCTTGCCGGGTGGCGTCTCCGGAAAAAGACGCACCCGCGATGCAATTTTGTTGACAGATAACGGGGCGGCCTGTCAATCTAAATTCAAACCAATGGTTCGAATAATGAACCAAATGGCAAAACTGGGAGGAAAGCCATGAAACTCAAAACCCTCATGAAAGGGGCGGCCGCAGCGGCGGCACTGGGGCTGAGCGCGGCAGCGGCGCAGGCCGAGTATCCGGAGAAGCCGGTGAACTTCATCGTGCCGTGGCCGCCGGGTGACCTGGAGGATGTGCTGACGCGGATGATCGCCGAGGATTTCCAGAACGAATACGGCGTTGCTGCAGCAGTGGTGAACAAGCCCGGCGGCGGTGGCGGCCCTTTCCCGGGTGCCATTGAGGTCGCCAATGCGCCGGCAGATGGCTACACCATCGGCTCCTTCGTGATCGGCGTGCCAGTGATGGGCCATCAGATCGACATCCCGCCGCTGACACCCGCCAAGTTCGATCCGCTGGGGATCTTCCTGACCTATCCCTTTGTGATCGCCACCTCCGGTGATGCGCCCTACAGCACGATGGAAGAGCTGGCGGCCTATGCCCAGGAGAACGACGTGGCGCTGGGTCATTTCGGCGATGTTCTGACCCCGACCCAGGTGACCAAGGCTTATGCCAAGAACGCCGGGTTCGAGTGGGGGTCTGATGCTGCCTTTGACGCGCTGGACTGCAACACGCTGGCCTCCGGCGATGCCGATGTGATTAACACCACCTTGCAGCTTGTGCTGCCCTGCCTGGATCAGGTCAAGGTGCTGGTGTCGATCACCGACGAGCGTATCCCGCTGGCGCCCGATGCGCCGACCATCGGCGAGCTGGACGAAAGCCTGAACATTGCCCTGTGGAACGGGCTGTTTGTGAACAAGGACACCCCGCAGGACGTGCGCGACAAGATCATTGCGGTGGCTGAGAAAACCGTGATGAGCGAGCGTGCCCAGAACGTTGCCAAGGAAACTGGTGCACTGGTCTATTGGCAGAACGCCGAGGACAGCGCGGCCCGGGTCGCCAATGATATCGACACCATGGCCCGCATCGGTGGCTTGCTGTCGGAGTAATCCTCCCCCTGCATCGGGGCCTTGCGGGGGCCCGGTGCCCTTTCCATTAGCGCGGACAAAGAAATCCTCAGATGCCTACAGAACGTGAACGCCGTTTTGCCGGGCCGCGGCGCGGCCAGCTGGTTTTTGCCCTGGTCATGGTGGGCGTGGCGCTACTGCTTCTGGTCCTGATCACAGAGCAGACCGCCTGGGTTCAGAAGACCAAGCTGTTTGCCCAGCCCCGGTTCTGGCCTGCCGTCGCCATTGGCGGCATGGTGCTGCTGGGAGGGCTGCACCTGTACAAGCTGCCCTGGCGGCGGGTCAGCCGCTATGATCTGTGGGAGGTCAAGCGCTGGGGGCAGGTGATTGAATTTGCCGGCTGGTTCATGGGCTATGTCCTGCTGGTACCCGTCATCGGCTATCTTCCTGTGACACTTGTGTTCGTGCCGCTGTTGAGCTGGCGGATGGGCTACCGCAGCCCTTTCATGCTGTGGATCAGCGCCGGTTTTGCGGTGGCCGTGGTGGTGCTGTTCAAGGCCTTGCTGTCGGTCAAGATCCCCGGAGCGCTCATCTATGAGTATCTGCCAGGATCGCTGCGCAGCTTCTTCATTCTCTATCTCTGAGTGCCCGCCATGGACCTGATCTTCTCCGCAATAGACATCCTGATGCGCTGGGACGTGGCGCTGGCGCTGCTGGCGGGCTCAGTCGGCGGCGTGCTGATCGGCGCCATTCCCGGCGTTGGCCCGGCGGTGGCAATTGCGATCCTGCTGCCCGCGACCTTCTCGATGGACCCGATTGTCGGGCTGACGGTGCTGCTGGGGATCTACGGCTCCTCCATGTACGGCGGTGCAATCCCGGCAATTCTGATCAACACACCCGGCACCGCGGTCAATGCGCTGACCACCTATGACGGCTATCCGATGACCGCACGGGGCGAGCCGCGACGGGCCTTGAGCCTGGCTTATTCCGCCAGCTTCTTTGGCGGCATCTTCTCGGTCATCTGCCTGATCCTGTTTGCGCCGGTGCTGGCAAAGATCGCGCCGATGTTCGGGTCGCGCGAGATCTTCATGGCGGCGCTTCTGGGCCTCATCCTGGTGGTGGTCGCGCACCGCGGCCAGGCGCTGATTGCCGGGACGCTGGCCTGCTTCGGGATCTTCCTTCAGACCATCGGGCTGGAGCCGGTGAAATACACCCAGCGCTACACCTTCGGGCAGGATTTCCTGGGCGGCGGCATCAACCTGATCGTTGTGGTGCTGGGGCTGTTTGCGATCTCTCAGGCGTTTGTTCTGCTGACGGATGAGGACGAGAAGGTCCGCATGACCCGCCTGCGCGGCGGCATGTTCCAGGGTCTGCGCGAGCTGGCACGCCATCCGCGGGTGGCGGGTGTCTCCGCCACTTTCGGCGTGCTGATGGGGATGATCCCCGGCGTGGGTGAGTTCACCGCGCAGTTCATGTCCTACACCTATGCGCAGAAGACCTCGAAGCGGCCGCAGGACTTTGGCAACGGCTCCTCCGAAGGGCTGATCGCGGCGGAGACCGCCAACAACGCGGTGCCCGCCGCAGCCATGGTGCCGCTCTTGGCGCTGGGCATTCCGGGCGAGGCGCTGACGGCGATGATGCTGTCAGTGTTTTATGTGCACAACGTGGTGCCGGGGCCGGGTCTGTTCCAGAACGATATGGATTTTGTCGTCGCGCTGTATCTCGCTCTGCTGGTGCTGAACGTTCTGGTGCTTCTTTTCCTGCTGTTTGCCACCCGGTCGCTCATCCAGGTGGTGCGCATTCCTAACCGGTTCCTGGGCGTCTGCATCCTGACGCTGAGTTTTGTCGGGGTCTATTCCCTGCGCAACTCCGCCACCGATTGCGTGATGGCGGCAGGTTTTGGCATCCTCGGCTATATCCTCAAGCGGCTGTCGCTGCCTTCGGTGCCGATCATCCTGGGCATGGTGCTTGGCGGCATCATGGAGGTGAAGCTGCGGGCAGGCATGGCGCGGGTGAAGGAACCCCTTGATTTTATTGACCGCCCGGTGGCGTTCATCCTGTTCATCATCATCATCATCGTTCTGGCGGTTCACATCCTGCGGGTGCTGAAGGACCGGAAGGAACTGAAGGAGGCCGAATGGCAGACCAATCGCGCATCGACGAGCTTCGGAAGCTTGATGTGGCGCCGCAGAAACTCTTTCTTGAAGGATCATGGCAAGAAGGTTCGGGCCAGACACTCGAAGTTGCTTCGCCGGTTGACGGATCTGTTCTGACCACGCTGGCGGGCGCCTCTGCAACCGATGTAGAAAACGCTGTGGCTTCGGCGCGGCGGGCATATGAGGATCGCCGCTGGGCTGGACAGAGCCCCGCTGCACGAAAACAGGTGCTTCACAGGATCGCGGACCGGATCGCGGCCGAGGCGGTGGAACTGGCTGTGCTGGGCGTGCGCGACAACGGCACAGAGTTCAATATGGCGCTGAAAGCGGAGCCGGGATCGGCCGCTGGCACCTTCCGCTATTACGCCGAGGCGCTGGACAAAGTGGCGGGTGAAGTCGCACCGACAGCACCGGACGTGCTGGGGCTGGTGCACCGGATGCCGGTGGGCGTGGTGGGAGCCATCGTGCCTTGGAACTTTCCGCTGATGATCGGCGCCTGGAAGCTGGCGCCCGCGCTGGCGATGGGCAATTCGGTGGTACTGAAACCGGCAGAGACTGCATCCTTGTCGCTTTTGCGGCTGGCGGAAATATGTTCTGAATGCGGGCTGCCGGACGGGGTGCTGAACGTGGTGACCGGATCTGGTGCTGAAACCGGCGCGGCGCTGGCCGCCTCAATGGATGTGGATGTGCTGGCCTTCACCGGTTCGGGCGCCACGGGCCGTAAGCTGCTTGAGGCTTCGGCGCGATCGAACCTCAAGCGTTGTTACCTGGAGCTGGGCGGCAAGTCGCCCAATGTCGTCTTTGCGGATGCGCCTGACCTGGCCAAGGCGGCGAAGGTCTCTGCTGCCGGCATCTTCCGGAACTCCGGGCAGGTCTGCATCGCCGGCTCCCGCCTGCTGGTCGAGGCCTCGATCCACGACGAGTTTGTGGAGATGCTGAAGGCTGAGGCGGAGGCGCTGCGGGTGGGCGACCCGCTGGACCTGAACACGCAGATCGGCGCGGTGAACTCCGAGGACCAACTGCGCCGAAACCTGTCCTTCATGGACATGGGGCGGGCCGAGGGCGGGCAGGTGGTAACCGGCGGGCAGCGCATTCTGGAGGAGACCGGCGGCACATACATGTCGCCGGCCATCGTTACCGGCGTGGCATGCGACCATGCGCTGTTCCAGCGCGAAGTCTTCGGGCCGGTTCTGGCGGTCACCAAATTTGAAACCGAAGCAGAGGCTTTGAGCCTGGCCAATGGCACCGACTTCGGTCTGGCAGCTGCGGTCTGGACCGAGAACCTGTCCCGTGCGCACCGGATGGTCGCAGGCATCCGTGCCGGGGTTGTGCATGTGAACACCTATGGCGGTTCGGATAATACCGTGCCGTTGGGGGGCGTCGGTCAGTCCGGCAACGGGCATGACAAGTCGCTGCACGCGCTGGATAAATACACCGATTTAAAGGCCGCTTGGATCCAGCTCTGAAGCAGGTTTCGCGAGAGCAAAACCTGCGGCCTCCGGCGGGAGTATTTGGGAAAGATGAAAATCTGTGGTTAGGCCGATAGCCGCCGCGAAGCTGAACTGACGGGAGACTGAACCTGTGGCAGACAAAACCATTCTGGTTACCGGAACCTACGACACCAAGGACGACGAGCTGGGATATCTGGCGGAGGTGATCCGCGGGCAGGGCGGAAAGGTGCTGACAATGGATGTGAGCGTGCTGGGCGATCCCAGCCAGCCCGCTGATGTCAGCAAGCATGAGGTGGCCGAGGCCGGCGGCAGTTCGATAGAGGAAGCGATTGCCTCGGGTGATGAGAACACCGCCATGCAGATCATGGGCGCGGGTGCGTCGGCCAAGTCGTTGGAACTGTACCGGGCGGGCCGCATCGACGGGGTGATTGTGCTGGGCGGCACGATGGGCACCGACCTAGCGTTGGATATGTGCGCAGCACTTCCGGTCGGGGTGCCGAAATACATCGTCACCACCGTCGCATTTTCGCCGTTGATGCCGCCGGAGCGGATCCCGGCAGACGTGCAGATGATCCTGTGGGCGGGCGGGCTTTATGGGCTGAATTCGATCTGCAAGGCGTCGCTTAGCCAGGCGGCAGGCGCGGTGCTGGGGGCGGCTCGGGCGGTGGAGCCGCCCAAACGCGACCGGCCGCTGATCGGCATGACCTCTTTCGGCAAGACGGTGCTGCGCTACATGGTAGCGCTGAAACCGGCCTTGGAGGACCGCGGGTTTGAGGTCGCGGTTTTCCATGCCACCGGCATGGGCGGACGGGCTTTCGAGAGCCTGGCAGCGGAGGGCGCCTTTGCGGCGGTGATGGATTTTGCCCCGCAGGAAGTGTCGAACCACCTGTTCGGCGGGCTGTCGGCGGGGGCGGACCGGATGACCAACGCAGGGAAATCCGCAACGCCGCAGCTGGTGGCGCCGGGCTGCTATGACCTGGTGGATTTTGTTGGCTGGCAGGAGACCCCGGCCCAGCTGAAGGGCCGGGAGACCCACGCCCACAACCGTCTCTTGACCTCAGCCATGCTGGAAGCGGGGGAGCGCCGCCAGGTGGCGCGGGCGATCTGCGGCAAGCTCTCTACCGCGCAGGCGCCGGTGGCGGTACTGCTGCCGTCAGGCGGGTGCAACGAATGGGACCGGCCCGGAGCGCCGCTGCATGATGCGGAGGGGCTGGCGGCCTTTTGCGAGGAAATGCGAGAGCGCTGCCCGGAGAATGCAGAGCTGCATGAGCTGGACTGCCACATCAATGACGCCGAGTTCGCCGCCAAGGCACTGGAAATCCTGGATAGCTGGATCGCCAGCGGGGTGGTGAAAACCGGCTGATAGGCCGGGCAGTTGTGCTGCCGGATAAGATGTTTCAAAAAGTTTCCATTTGCCTTTTTTTCTGTTACGCAACTGCCAGCATTACAGGCCGCCGGAGGCTGCGAGCACCGTGACGCGGGGTTTGCGGTCCTTCTGCGGCCATTGGGGCTTGGCGCCGGTCCGGCTGCCGTGCCTAATCTGTTGGGAGCCGGGCGCAGGCACTGCCGCCGCGGAAGAGAGAGGAAGACCGGATGAGTGAAGCCATTGCATATGAGCGCGTCGGCGATATTGCCGTTCTGAAGGCGAAGAACCCGCCGGTGAACGCGCTGGGCATTGATGTGCGCAAGGGGCTGCTGGCCGGGATCGAGCGTGCTGAAGGCGAAGGCGCCAAGGCTGTGCTGATCTACGGCGAAGGCAAGACCTATTTCGCGGGTGCCGATATCCGCGAATTCGGCAAGCCGCCGCAGGAACCCTATCTGCCGGGCCTGTGCAGCCGGATTGAGGCCTCGCCGCTGATCGTGGTCTCCGCCATGCATGGCACTGCGCTGGGTGGTGGGCTGGAGGTGGCCTTGTCGTCGCATTACCGGATTGCGGTGCCTTCGGCCAAGATGGGACTGCCCGAGGTCAACCTGGGCATCCTGCCTGGCGCGGGCGGCACCCAGCGGCTACCGCGGCTGGCCGGGTCTGAGGCGGCATTGGAGATGATCACAACGGGCCGCCACATCGGTGCGGCTGAGGCGCTGGACAAGGGTATCATCGACAGAATTGAGGAGGGCGAGCCGCGCGAGATCGGCCTCGCCTATGCGCAGGAACTGCTGGATGCGGGCGCGCCGCGCCGGGCTGTCGGTGAGATGCCTGCGCCGGAATCTGTGGATTTCGATGCGATTTATGAGGCGACGCTGAAGAAAGGCCGCGGCCAGCTGTCTCCGGCAACGGCTGTGCGCGCGGTACAGGCGGCGGTCGAGGCGGAGAGCTTTGAAGCTGGCCTCAAGCGCGAGCGCGCGCTGTTCACGGAACTGATGGAATCGGATCAGCGGCAGGGGTTGATCCATGCCTTCTTCTCGGAACGTGCGGTCGGCAAGCTGCCGGAGCTGGAAGGCGTCGAACCCCGCGAGGTTGCCGCGATGGGGGTGATCGGCGGTGGCACCATGGGAGCGGGCATCGCCACTGCGGCGCTGCTGGCTGGATTGCCGGTGGTGCTGATCGAAATGACGGATGAGGGTGTTGCCGCCGCGCGCGGCCGGATCGAAGGCAATCTGCAAGGCGCCCTGAAGCGGGGTAAGATCACCCAGGCGCAATATGATCATCTGACCAGGGAGGCGCTGACCGTGTCCACGGATTATGCGGCGCTGGGGCAGGTGGATCTGGTGGCCGAGGCTGTGTTCGAGGACATGGGCGTCAAGCGTGAGGTCTTTGGCAAGCTGGATGCGCATTGCAAGCCGGGGGCGGTGCTGGCGACTAATACTTCCTATCTGGATGTAGATGAGATCGCTGCGGCGACGTCCCGCCCGCAGGATGTGATCGGGCTGCATTTCTTCTCCCCTGCACATGTGATGAAGCTTTTGGAAGTGGTGGTGGCAGAAAAAACTGCGCCGGAGGTTCTGGCGACGGGCTTTGCTCTCGGCAAGCGGCTGAAGAAGGTCGCGGTGCGCTCCGGCATCTGTGACGGGTTCATCGGCAACCGGATCATGAACGCCTACCGCAAGGCCGCAGAATACGTGGTGCTGGATGGCGCTTCGCCCTATCAGGTGGACAAGGCAGTGACCGGGTTCGGCTTCCCGATGGGGCCGTTTGCGATGGGCGATCTGGCGGGGCTGGATATCAACTGGGCGGCCCGCAAGCGCCGTGCACCGACGCGGGATCCGCGCGAGCGGGTGCCGCGCTTCTACGAGATGCTCTGCGAGGGTGGCGACTTCGGCCAGAAAACCGGCAAGGGGTTCTATATCTACGAAGCGGGAAAGCGCGGTGGTGTGCCGAACCCGGAGGTGGCGGAGCTGATTGCCAAAGACCAGGAGCAGCAGGGCGTGGCTCCGCGGGAGTTCTCTGACGCGGAGGTGTTGCGCCGTTACATGTGCGCCATGGTCAACGAGGCCGCAAAGGTGGTGGGCGAAGGCATCGCCCGGCGTCCGCTGGATGTGGATATGGTGATGCTGTTCGGCTATGGCTTCCCGCGCTTCTGGGGCGGGCCGCTGAAATGGGCCGATCTGCAGGGGCTGGACGGTATCCTGGACGATATCAAGGCCTATGCAGAAGAGGACAGTTTCTTCTGGCAGCCGGCGCCGCTGCTGGAGCAACTGGTGGCAGAGGGCAAAACCTTCGACGACCTGAACAAAGGCGCTTAGGCAAGCGGGCGGCGCCCTTCCGGCCCGTCGAGGGCCATCGGGGCGCGGCCCGGCGTTGCCGGGCTGGACGTGCAAACCCTGGCCGTATTACGCAAAAGCGCCGCGCGGAACGCGCGGCGCCTGGCCCAGCAAGAGCGGCGCATCCTGGATGCGCCTAGCGATTGACGGGAGTTCCCCGTGCCTTAGGCCGAGTTGCCTCAGGCCCAGGTGCCTTCGGTGGCGGAACGGATCTTGCGGATGTTCTCGCCGTAGACCTCCGGCTTGTCCACGGACCCGCCCTTGAACACTGCAGAGCCTGCGACCAGCACGTCGGCGCCGGCTTCGGCCACCAGCGGCGCGGTGGTGGGATCAACGCCGCCATCGATCTCGATATGCACGGGACGGTCGCCGATCATCGACCGCAGGCGGCGGATTTTGGCGGTCATGTCGATGAACTTCTGGCCGCCAAAGCCCGGGTTCACGGTCATCACGCAGACCAGATCCGTGAGATCCAGGAGGTGCTCAATCGCTTCGGCCGGGGTGCCGGGATTGAGCGCGACGCCCGCTTTCATGCCCGCCCCGCGGATCGCCTGCAGGGTGCGGTGGATGTGCGGGCCTGCCTCGATATGGGCGGTCAGCACATCGGCGCCGGCATCGGCGTATGCGTTGATGTAGGGATCGACCGGCGCGATCATCAGGTGCACGTCCATCACTGTCTTCACATGCGGGCGGAACGCTTTTACCGCTTGCGGGCCGAAGGTGAGGTTCGGCACGAAATGCCCGTCCATAACATCCACATGCACCCAGTCGGCGCCTTGGGCTTCGATCGCCTGGATCTCCTGCCCGAAATTGGCGAAATCGGCAGACAGGATGGAGGGCGCGATCTTAATCTTGCGGTCAAAGGACATCTGGCAGCTTCCTTTTGCAAAGGGAATTGAGGAGTCGAAGGCCGTATAGACCGTCCGGCCCGCTGTGCACAGGGGCAGATTGCGCAGCGGGTCCGTTTCCTTGGGCGCTGCGCCTGCCGGTTGCGCCGGGCCGCGTTACAAAACTTTCACGGCAGTGACACATGAGCTTTGAGCAGGGCGGCTAGGCAATCCCGGAACGAGAAGGGAGCGCCCCGGTGCTGCGCATTGACAAACTGACTAAACGGTTCGGCGGCAAGATTGCGGTGGATACCGCCACGCTAGACATCGACAAGCCCTGCATGATCGGCATCATCGGCCGCTCCGGCGCGGGGAAATCCACCCTGCTGCGGATGCTGAACCGGCTGGAGGACGCCAGCGGCGGCCGTATCCTGTTCGAGGGGCGTGAAATCACCGGGCTGAAGGGCAAGGAAAAGCGCGCTTGGCAGTCTGACTGTGCGATGATCTTTCAGCAGTTCAACCTGGTGCCGCGAATGGATGTAGTGTCCAACGTTCTGCACGGCACATTGAACCGCCGCAATGCGGTGGCGACGCTGTTCAACCTGTACCCGATGGCGGATATTCACAAGGCGATCGACATCCTTGACCGGCTCGGCATTGCCGAACATGCGGCCAAGCGGGCTGAGGCCCTGTCGGGCGGCCAGCAGCAGCGGGTGGCGATTGCCCGGGCGCTGATGCAGGATCCGAAGATCATCCTTGCGGATGAGCCGATTGCCTCGCTCGATCCGATGAATGCCCAGACCGTGATGGAGGCGTTGCGCCGCATTCACGAAGAAGACGGGCGCACGGTGATTGCCAACCTGCACACGCTGGACACCGCGCGCCGCTACTGCGACCGGGTCGTCGGCATGCGCGACGGGCGCATCGTCTTTGACGGGCTGCCGGAACAGCTGACCACCGGGGTGGCCCGCGAGATCTACGGCGCCGGGGAAGAATTCTCCGAAGCCGCCACCTCAACCGAGATCGAAACGCTGGAAAAGACGGACGCGATGCGCGCCGCCATTCCCGCCGAGTAACCCCTGCCCCTGAATTCATCGACCCGGCGGGCTGCTCTGCCGGGACCCAACCGGAGAGACAAGAGATGAAGAAACTGATTGCTGCCGTTCTGGCAACCACCGCGCTAACCGCCCCTGTTGCGGCAGAAGAGATCAAGGAATTCCGCATTGGCATCCTGGGCGGCGAAAACGCTCAGGACCGCCTGAACAACAATGAATGCCTGCGCGAATACGCCGAGAAAGAACTGGGGATCGAAACCAAGCTGTTTGCTCCGGCCGACTACAACGGCGTGATCCAGGGCCTGCTGGGCGGCACCATCGACATGGCCTGGCTGGGCGCGTCCGGCTATGCCAAGACCTATCTGTCTGACCCCGAAGCGGTGGAGCCGGTTCTGGTCAAAGTGAACACCGACGGCGGCTATGGCTACTACTCGGTCGGCTTTGCCCGCAAGGACAGCGGCATCACTTCGCTGGAAGACCTGAAAGGCAAGACCTTCGGTTTCGGCGATCCGAACTCCACCTCGGGCTACCTGATCCCGTCGATTGAGATCCCGAACAAGATCAATGCGTCCATGGACTCCGGCGACTACTTCGGTGAAGTGAAGTTCACCGGCGGCCATGAACAGACCATTGTCGCGGTTGCTAACGGTGATGTCGACGGCGGCGTGACCTGGGCAGACGGCCTGGGCGAATGGGAAGACGGTTACCAGTCGGGTGCGCTGCGCCGTGCGGTGGACGCGGGCCTGGTCGATATGAATGACATGGTGGAAATCTGGAAATCCGCCCCGATCCCGGAAGGCCCGGTGGTTCTGCGCAAGGCCCTGTCGGCAGACGTCAAAGCCAAGATGACCGCGCTAATGGACAACCTCAGCGAAATCGACCGCGACTGCTTCTATGGTGTTGCGGCTGGCGAAGCCAAGAGCTTCGACCCGATCACCCATGACGCCTATGAGGTGATCATCGAGGCCCGCAAACTGAAGTCCCAGTAATTTCAGTACTGAGCTCTGCGGGGTTCCGGGTTTTCCCGGGCTCCGCAATTTCCTTGATGGCGCCTTTATCGGCCATCTTTTGAAGACCAGGATCCCAAATGGCAGATTTGACCGCGGCCCGGCCGGGCATCGAGGACATCCGGCAGAACTATACTGCCCATATCCAGCGCAAGCGGCTGTATGGCGGCATTCTTCTGGCGGTTTTTGTGGCGCTGATGGCGGCCGGGTTCCGCACTGCGGACGCGCGCAATGCCGGCTCATTTGCAGACGGGTTCACCCGCATCTTTGATTACCCGTCCGAGGTTCTGGCAGAAGCCGCCGAAAAGGCCGTGCAGCTACCTGGGCATCTGGTGCATTTCTTTCCGGCCCTGGTGGAGACGTTGAACATCGCCGCCGCCTCGACCCTGGTGGGGGCCGTGTTCGGCACGCTGCTGTCGCTTCTGGCGACCCGCGGCATGGCGCCTTGGCCTATGCTGATCCCGCTGTTCCGCCGTATCAGCGACATTTGCCGGGCCATTCCAGAAATCGTTATCGCGCTGGTGCTGATCTTTGTCCTTGGCGGCGGGCCGGTGCCTGCGATGATTGCCATTGCCATCCACACTGCC
The DNA here is from genome assembly GCF_020514995.1 of Leisingera sp. McT4-56. Lineage (NCBI taxonomy): Bacteria > Pseudomonadati > Pseudomonadota > Alphaproteobacteria > Rhodobacterales > Roseobacteraceae > Leisingera > Leisingera sp. McT4-56. The sequence continues at coordinate 60,411 of NZ_JAJALF010000021.1, forward strand.
GGCGCGCTGGGCAAGCTGTTTTCTGAGGTGAACGAAAACGCCTCGCTGAAACCGGTCGAAGGCCTCACCTCTGTGGGTGCCACCTGGGCGCAGCGGATGACGCTGGGGGTGATCCCGCAGGTCGGCCCGAACTATGTGAGCTATGCGCTCCTGCGGTTTGAGATCAATATCCGTGCCTCTGCCATCCTTGGCTTCGTCGGCGCGGGCGGCATCGGCTATGAGCTGAAGAACGCCATGTCCTGGGGGCAGGGGCGCTACGACGAGGCCGCCGCGATCTTCCTTCTCCTGTTTGTCACCATCGTGGCCGTTGACCATCTGTCCGGCCTGCTGCGTGACCGCCTGACCCATGGAGCGAAGGCATGACCACTTTTGACACCACCCTGACGCCCGCAGACCTGAAGTCTGACATCTCTTGGCTGTTCCTCAGGAAGCGGCTGATGAACTTTGCCCTGCCCGCTGCGGTGCTGGCCTATCTCGCCTATGTATTTGTGGCCTTCGACATGCCGGGGCTGTGGGAGCGTGCCAGTCTGGACAACGCCAAAACTCTGGTGAGCGACAGCTACAGCTACAAGACCCATGTCACCCGCGACAACCGCAGCGGTGAGGTGTCGGTAGCCATTGAGGGCGAGCGCAAGGGCGCTTATCCCGACGGCATGTCGCCGGACTGGGTAGCCCTGGGCGAGACTACGGTCATTGATCTGGAAGACGGTCACACGGTCACCTTCGGCCCAGAGACCATCGCATACGAAATCCCTGGCTATGGCAACGTACGGGCCACACCGGGCCGCAGCGCGGGCGTGCAAGCGGAACTGCCTGCCGGCGACGTGCCAGAGTGGATCAGTGTTTCGAAGAACCGCCTGGCCGTGACCACTGAGGCCGGGCGCCTGACCGTGACCCGCAACCGGGCAGAGGTATTCCGCTATTTCGCGGGGTGGGAGCTGTTCTTCTTTACCCTCGACAGTCCGTATTACGGCATGGGGGCAGGGGAGCTGGTGCAGCGTGCCGCCACCGGCGAGGCTGGTGCGATCTTCCAGGAGTTCTGGACCAACAAGATGTGGCGCCATCAGGATGTGGCCTGGGCGATTGCCGAAACACTGCTGATGGCCTTCTTGGGCACCATTGGTGCAGGCATTATCGCGCTGCCGCTGGCGTTTCTTGCCACCCGCAATTTCATGCCTCTGCGCAGCATCCGCTTTGCCATGCGCCGCGTGTTCGATTTTGTCCGCGGCGTAGACTCGCTGATCTGGACGGTTGTTCTGGCCCGCGCCTTTGGCCCTGGCCCGCTGACCGGCGCGCTGGCGATCCTGGTGACCGATACCGGCACCTTTGGCAAAATTTTCTCGGAAGCGCTGGAGAACGTTGACCATAAGCAGATCGAGGGCGTTGCTTCCACCGGGGCCAAGCCGGTGCAGCGCTACCGCTTCGGGGTGATCCCGCAGATCACGCCGGTTCTGCTCAGCCAGCTCCTGTATTTCCTCGAGTCGAACACCCGGTCAGCCACCATCATCGGTGCGATCACCGGCGGCGGCATCGGGCTCTTGCTGACACAGGCGATCATCACCCAGAAGGACTGGGAGGAAGTGGCCTATTACATCACCCTGATTATCCTGATGGTGATGCTGATGGACTGGTTTTCCGGCTGGCTGCGCCGCCGCCTGATCAAGGGCGAGGGCGGCAACGCCAAGCGCAAGCCGCGAAAGGCGGAGGGCGAAGCCTTCCTGCTGCCCTGACCCGGTGCCGGTTTTCGGAGAGGAGCTGACCATGTCCCGTTTGCAGGCAGAGGCACCCTTCATCCATCCCGGATGCACAATCACCGGAAGCAGCTTTGGCACCTATGTGGAGATCGGTGTTGGCAGCCGGGTGTCAAATGCGGTGTTCGGCAACTACAGCTACTGCGACCGCACCTGCGACATTGCCAATGCGGAGATCGGCATGTTCGCGAATATCGCCAGCTTCGTGCGGATCGGCGCCCCAGACCACCCGATGGAGAAGGCGTCGCTGCACCATTTCCTCTATCGTTCCGCAAGCTACTGGGACGATGCGGAGGATGACGCGGCGTGGTTTGCGCGACGTGCCGCGCGAACTGCCCGTATCGGACATGACACCTGGATCGGCCACGGCGCGATGATCAAGCCTGAGGTTACCGTTGGACACGGCGCTGTCGTTGCGTCGGGCACGATTGTGACCAAGGATGTTGCGCCCTACACCATTGTTGGCGGCAATACCGCCAAGGTGATCCGCCGCCGCTATCCTGAGGCGATTGCCGCGCAGATGATGGAACTGGCCTGGTGGAACTGGGACCACGAGACCCTGCGGACCGCGTTGCCGGACTTCCGCAATTTGCGGGCGGAGGAGTTCCTGGAGAAGTATTCCTAATCCGGCGGGCGGTTGCTCACGTCTGTATCAGCGCATTCGAAGAATGCATTTCACAGTTCGGCGTGGCGCCGCTGCGCGGCGCAGAAGGGCTGCAGAGAAGCGCTTGAGGGGCAATTCTGCCCCTCAAGCGCCTTTCCTATCGTGTGGTCTGCCATCCCCGCCTCAAGGGTAAATGGCGCTGCGCGCCGCCGCCTTGCGGCCCTTGACCCGGGGCTGGCAGGGATCAGGCGGCGCCTGCGTCCACAAGCTGGGTGGCGATGTCGAGGAACACCTTGGCCTGGGCGCTGCCAGGCTTGGCGGCCACGATCGGCGTGCCGTTGTCGCCGGCCAGCCGCACGTCCAGATGCAGCGGCACCTCGCCCAGCAACGGCACGTCGAGCTTCCTGGCTTCCTGCGCCACGCCGCCATGGCCGAACACATGCTCCTCATGTCCGCAGTTCGAGCAGATATGCGTGGACATGTTTTCGATCATGCCCAGAACCGGCACGTTCATCTTGCGGAACATGTCGATGCCCTTGCGGGCGTCGATCAGCGCCACGTCCTGCGGGGTGGAGACCACGATGGCGCCGTCCACATGGGTTTTCTGCGCCAGCGTCATCTGCACGTCGCCGGTGCCGGGCGGTAGGTCGACGATCAGAACGTCCAGCACGCCCCATTGCACCTGCAAGAGCATCTGCTGCAGCGCTCCCATCAGCATCGGCCCGCGCCAGATCACTGCCTGGTCCTCGCCGGTCATCAGCCCCATCGACATCATGGTGACACCATGGTTGCGCAGCGGCAGGATGGTCTTGCCGTCCGGGCTGGCAGGGCGGCCGCTGATGCCAAGCATCTTTGGCTGCGAGGGGCCGTAGACGTCGGCATCCAGCAGGCCCACCCTGCGCCCCTGCATTGCCAGCGCGCAGGCGATGTTGGCAGATACCGTGGATTTGCCGACGCCGCCCTTGCCCGAGGCCACAGCGAGGATCCGCGCCACGCCCGGCACTTTCTGCGGCGTCTGCTGCTGGGGCTGGGCTGCCTTTTTGGGTTTCAGGTCCGGCGGCGCCTTTTCCGAATGGGCGGTCAGCATGGCAGAAACCTTCTCCACCCCCGGCAGCGCTGCCACGGCCGCGTCAGCCTTGTCGCGCACCGGGCCGTAGGCCTCGGACTTTCCGGGGTCGATTTCCAGCACAAAGCGGACGGTGCTGCCTTCGACGCTTACGGCGCGGGCAATGCCTGCGCTGACGATATCGCTGCCGCTGACGGGATCGGTGATGGTTTTGAGCGCCTCAAGGACGGTTTCACGGGTGACGGTCACGCCGGTCTCCTGTAGCTGGTCATGTCTTGCGCCTGTTCTGGCGCAATTCGGCGGGTCATGCCAGCCGTACACAGCCAGGAGTTTGTTTTAACGCATCCTGGAGTCAGCTTTTTTGCGGGCTGGCCTTGCTGAAGGCCTGGATGCCGTGCGGCAAACGCAACAGCGCCGCGCGTCAGCGCGGCGCCGGGCCCAACGGGAGGAGGCCCATCGGGCCGAGGACGGGCGGGAGGATCCCGTCAGCTGGCCAAGGCCACTTCCGCGGCGTTCATCACGGCGCCGATGCGGCGGCCGGTGTCCACCATCCGGTTGGAGAAGCCCCACTCGTTGTCATACCAGCTGACTACCCGCACCAGCCCGTCGGCGGTGACCGATGTTTGGGCCGCTGCAAAGCAGCTCGAATGGGGGTCATGGTTGAAGTCGATGGAAACCAGCGGGTCTTCTTCATAAGACAGGATGCCTTCCAACCCGTTCCCTGCAGCCGCCTTGACCGCGGCATTAACCGCCTCAACCGTGGCTGGGCGCTCCGGCACAAAGCTCAGGTCCACCACCGAAACATTGGCGGTGGGCACCCGGATGGCGGAGCCTTCCAGCCGTCCCTTCAGATGCGGCAGCACCTCGGAGATCGCCCGTGCCGCCCCGGTGGAAGTGGGGATCATCGACAGCGAGGCAGCACGGGCGCGGTAGAGATCCTTGTGGCTGGTGTCATGGGTCGGCTGATCGCCGGTATAGGCGTGGATGGTGGTCATGTAGCCGGTCTTGATGCCAAAGGCTTCGTCCAGCGCCTTGGCCAGCGGCGCCAGGCAGTTGGTTGTGCAGGAGGCGTTGGACACGATCACGTCCTCCGCCGTCAGATCCATGTGGTTGACGCCAAAGACCACCGTGCGGTCGGCATCCTTGCCGGGGGCGGAGATCAGCACCCGCTTGGAACCGTTTTTCAGATGCCGCGCTGCCTCCTCGCGGGCGGTGAACAGGCCGGTGCATTCATAGGCGATGTCCACATCCTGCCAGGGCAGGTCCTCCGGGTTGCGTATCGCCGTCAGGCGGATGCTGTGTCGGCCCACGCGGATCAGGTCACCGGCCAGGAACACCGGAGTCTTCAGGCGCCCGTGCACGCTGTCGTATTTCAGCAGATGCACCAGGGTTTCCGGCGGCGACAGATCGTTGATGGCCACCACCTCAATATCCTTTTCGCCGCTTTCCAGCAGCGCCCGCAGTACCCCGCGGCCAATCCGCCCGAATCCGTTGATTGCAATCTTCAGTGTCATCTCTGATCTCCGGCTGTTTTACCGGATCGGTTTCCGGTAGCGATAACGGTTGCGATACCGATAGCGATAACGAGATGGAAAATCAACCCCTCTGTTTCCGGAGCCGCCCTTGCGGCCGCCCGCGATCTGCAGGAGCATGGGGGCATGACCAAGAAATTGCTTCTGAAAGACGTGGCCAAACTGGCCGGTGTCAGTGAAATGACGGCCTCCCGCGCGCTGCGCGGAGCCCCGGACGTGTCCGCCAAGACCAAGGCGAAGATCGAGGAAATCGCCCGCACCCATGGTTATGTGCCGAATCGGATTGCCGGCTCCTTGTCCTCGCAATCGGTCAACCTGGTGGCGGTGGTGGTGCCGTCGCTGAACAGCTTTGTCTTCCCGGAGGTTCTCTCCGGGATTTCCGCCGTCTTGAAAGAAAGCCCCTTGAAGCCGGTGGTTGGGGTATCGGGCTATGACCTGGAAGAAGAGGAAAGCGTCATCCGCGAAATGCTCAGCTGGCGGCCCTCGGGGCTGATCGTCGCCGGGCTAGAGCATACTGAGGTTACCCGGCGGATGCTGCAGCAGGCCGATTGCCCGGTGGTTGAGGTGATGGATGTGGACGGCGATCCGGTACGCCATTGTGTCGGCATTTCGCACCTGCAGGCAGGCCGCGAAATGGCGGAGCAGATCCTGGCCCGCGGCTACCGGAACATCGGCTTTATCGGCACAAAGATGCCGCAGGATTTCCGGGCCCGGAAACGCTTTGACGGCTTCACGGACGGGCTGGCGGCGCAGAGCGTGACACTTTCGGATCTGGAGCATTATTCCGGTGAAAGTTCGATCCAGACCGGCCGCCAGCTGACGGCGCAGATGCTGGCGCGCAACCCGGGCCTTGATTGCATCTACTATTCCAGCGACGTGATGAGCGTGGGCGGGCTGATGCATTGCCTGGCCGCGGGCCTGTCGGTGCCCGGCGATATCGCCTTGGCAGGCTTCAACAATCTGCAGATCCTGCAGGGCTTGCCGCTGCAGCTCGCGACAACGGATGCCTGCCGCCATGAAATCGGCGAGCGTGCGGCGCGGATCATCCTGAAATCACGGGAAACCGGCGGGGCAGAGGGGCTGGTTTTCGACCGCCTGACCCCGGCAATCAGCCTGGGAGAAACGCTCTAGCCCTTCGCCGCTGCCTGCGGCCGCGACGGAGAAGCCACCACCGCAGCCCCGCCCGCAGGCGATTTTCCTAGCTTTGGCCGGCGCGCCGGGGCAACCTGCGGGTATGGTTCCAGTTCAGCGCGGGTCGGCCCGGTAAAGGAGTGCAGATGCCCAAGTACAATGACATGTTCGAGCTTTCGGTTGAGGATATGGACCTGATTGAAACCTCCTTGCGCCATACCAGGGATGCTCTGTCCAAGGCTCATCCGGAGGCCGGCAGCGCTGATGCGGAGACGCTGCGCCGGGTTCACGCGCTGCTGGGGCGGCTGCATAATCAGAAGATCTTCTATTACCCAAAGGACAAGGTCTACGTCAGCGGCTGACGCCGGTTCTGAATGAAATAGCGCTCCCCGCGGTGGTGGAGAGCGCTTTGACCTGTCATGTGGTCTTTGCTTACATCGCGGCCTTGAACAGCTGAGTGAGGTTTTCCTCGGTCAGCTCGATGGGGTTGCCGCCGCAAGAGGGGTCAATGATGGCGCCTTTGACCAGTTCAGGGATGGCCGCTTCGGTGACACCCAAATCAGACAGCCCGCGCGGGATGCCCAAGGAGTCGTTTAGCTCCTGCACAAAGCTGCGGAAGCCGTCGAAACCACCGTCAATGCCCAGATAGGCCGCGGCCGTGTCGAAACGGTCGGCAATCGCAGAGGCGTTGAACTCCAGCACGCTGGGCATGCAGACCGCATTGGTGGTGCCGTGGTGGGTGTTGAAATGAGCCCCCACCGGATGGCTCATCGCATGGATCGCGCCGAGCCCCTTCTGGAACGCTGTTGCGCCCATCGCCGCGGCCGACATCATCTGCGCGCGGGCTTCGATATCGGTGCCGTCGGCATAGGCGCGCGGCAGGTAGTCCTTGACCAGCCGCATGCCCTCCAGCGCGATGCCCTGGGACATCGGGTGGTAATGCGGGCTGCTGAACGCTTCGACGCAGTGGGCAAAGGCATCAAGCCCAGTGCCTGCGGTGATGAATTTGGGCATGCCGACCGTCAGCTCGGGATCGCAGATCACCACTGCGGGCAGCACCTTCGGGTGGAAGATGATTTTCTTCTGGTGGGTGACGCTGTCGGTGATCACACTGGCGCGGCCCACTTCGGAACCCGTGCCTGCGGTGGTCGGCACCGCGATGATCGGCGCGATGGCATCGGCATCGGCGCGGGTCCACCAGTCGCCGATGTCCTCGAAATCCCAAACGGGCCGGGTCTGGCCGGCCATAAAGGCCACCATCTTGCCCAGGTCCAGGCCTGAGCCGCCGCCGAAGGCGATCACCCCGTCATGGCCGCCTGCCTTATAGGCGGCGACGCCTGCGTCCAGGTTCTTCTCGTTCGGGTTCGGATCAACGTCTGAGAACATGCCGCGGCCGAGGCCCGCCGCCTCCATGATATCCAGGGTGCCCTGCGTGACCGGCAGGTCCGCCAGCCCCTTGTCGGTGACCAGCAGCGGTTTCTTGATGCCGGCAGCGGTGCAGGCGTCCGCCAGTTCCTTGATCCGGCCTGCGCCGAATTTGATTGCGGTCGGGTAGGACCAGTTTCCAACGAGAGACATGTTGTGTTCCTTTGATGCTGTGGCCCGCCCCGGGAGGAGAAACGGGGCGGGCGGGGCCGTCCGTCAGCCGGTTACCTTCTTCAGGTGATAAGACTTCGGACGGGTCAGATTGTGATAGCCGATGACCGAGAGGCCGCCGCCGCGGCCGGTGTCCTTGCAGCCGGTCCAGCACAGGCCCGGATCCAGGTAGTCGGCGCGGTTCATGAAGACGGTGCCGGTCTCGATTTGATCCCCGACGGCTTGCGCCCGCTCTACATCCTTGGTCCAGAGCGACGCCGTGAGGCCGAAGTCGCTGTCGTTCATCAGCCGGATGGCTTCCTCATCCGAGGAGACCTTCATGATGCCCACGACCGGGCCAAAGCTTTCCTCGCGCATCACCCGCATGTCGTGGGTCACGTTGGTCAGGATTTGTGGTGTCAGATAGGCGCCGCCGTCATCCTCGGCGAAGGTGTCGATATGGGCCACGGCACCCGCTTCAACCGCCTCGGCGATCTGGCCGCGCACCTCGCTGGCAAAGCGCACATTGGCCATTGGGCCGATAGTGGTCTCCGCGTCCAGCGGGTTGCCCAGCTTGTAGCCCTTCACGATGGCAATGGCCTTTTCCAGGAAGGCGTCATAGAGGCTTGCATGCACGTAGATCCGTTCGATGCCGCAGCAGCACTGGCCGGAGTTGAACATGGCGCCATCAATCAGCGTGTCCACCGCCGCATCCAGATCGGCGTCCTCCATCACATAGCCGGGGTCCTTGCCACCCAGCTCGGTGCCGACACCGGTGAAGGTGCCGGCCGCGGCGCGCTCCATCGCCTGACCGCCGCCTACCGAGCCGGTGAAGTTCACGAAGTTGAAGGCCTTGCTGGCAATCAGTTCCGAGGTGGTGCCGTGATCCAGAAAGACATTCTGGAACACATCTTCGGGAATGCCCGCGGAACGGAAGGCCTGCGCCATCCGCTCACCCACCAGCAGCGTCTGGGTCGCGTGCTTCAGCACCACGGTATTGCCGGCAATCAGCGCAGGCGCCACCGTGTTGATCGCGGTCATATAAGGGTAGTTCCAGGGGGCGACCACAAACACAACCCCATGCGGAATGCGCTTGATGTAGCGTTTGAAGGTTGCGTCCTCGCCCACTTCGATATCCGCAAGCGACTCTGCGGCGATCTTTGCCATGTGGCCTGCGCGTTCGTTGAATCCGCCAAACTCGCCGCCATAACGCACCGGCCGGCCCATCATATGCGCCAGTTCCGGCACGATCTCATCGTTCATCGCGCCGACGGCAGCCACGCCCGCCATAACCAGATCAATGCGCTCCTGCAGCGGCCGGGCCGCCCAAGCGCCTTGCGCTGACCGCGCACGTTCTGCTGCCGCAAAGGCGTCCTCACGCGAGAGCACCTCGCGCTCTGCAAAGACCGATCCGTCGATCGGCGAGATGCATTTCAATACCTGGCCCATTGCCATTCACTCCATTCAGAAAGGGCCAAGGCCCTCTTCATCTTTCCGAAAACACTCCGGGGTTTGGGGCAGCGCCCCAAGCCGGCTGCGCGCCTCAGGCGCGCTCAAATCCACGGGCGATCTCGTAGTCGGTGACCACCCGGTCGAAATCCTCGATCTCCACTTCCGCCGCGCGGACGTAGTGATCCACCACGTCATCACCAAGGGCTTTGCGGAGCATCTCCGAGCCTTTCAGAGCCGCCGCCGCATCACGCAGGGTGCCCGGGATCATGCCGGTATCGCCCTGGTAGACATCGCCCCGGGTGGGGGTCTGCAGTTCCAGCCCTTCCTCGATACCCGCAATGCCCGCGGCCAGCATGCCCGCCATCGCCAGATAGGGGTTCATGTCGGAACCCGGAATGCGGCATTCGACCCGGATCGCCTTGGTGCCGTCGCCGCAGAGCCTGTAGCCCGCAGTGCGGTTGTCCACCGACCAGATGATCCGTGTGGGCGCGAAGGTGCCCTTCATGAAGCGTTTGTAGCTGTTGATGTAGGGCGCCATGAAGGCGGTGTAGTCAGGCGCGTATTTCAGCAGGCCTGCCATGTAATTCTTCATCAGGGCGGACATGCCCAGTTCGTCGCTCTCGTCAAAGAACGCGGGCTTGCCGTCCTGCCACAGCGACTGATGCACATGGGAGGAGGAGCCGACCTTGTCGTGGCTCCATTTTGGCAGGAAGGTCACCGCGTGGCCCTGTTGCTCGGCGATCTCCTTGATCGCGTGCTTGGCAATGGTGTGGAACTCCGCCGTGTCCATCGCCGCTGCGTATTTGATGTTGAGCTCCTCCTGGCCGGTCTCTGCCTCGCCCTTGGAGTTCTCGATCGGCAGCCCCGCATCCCACAGGTGGTTGCGGATCGGGCGCATCACATGCTCCTCGCGGGTGGTCTGCAGGATGTTGTAATCCTCGTTGTAGCCGGAGATCGGTTCCAGGTCGCGGAAGCCCGAGCGGCGGATCTCGTCAAAGCTCTTGGCGAACAGGAAGAATTCCAGCTCAGTGGCGCACATGGCGTCGTATCCCATCGCCTTCAGACGGTTCACCTGTTTCTTCAGGATCGCGCGGGGGGAGTGGGAGACTTCCTCGTGGGTGTGGTGATCCAGCACGTCGCACAGCACCATCACCGTCCCTTCCAGCCATGGCACCGGCCGCAGGGTGGAGAGGTCGGGCTTCATCACATAGTCGCCATAGCCCCGCTCCCAGCTGGTCGAGGCATAGCCGTCCGGCGTCGCCATCGCCAGGTCAGTGGCCAGCAGGTAGTTGCAGCAATGGGTTTCCTCCCAGGCGCCATTCACGAAATGCTTGGCGTGGAAGCGCTTGCCCATCAGGCGGCCCTGCATGTCCACAAGGCAGACCAGAACGGTGTCAACGGTGCCATCGGCAACCTGGTCCTTAAGAGTGTCGAAGGAGAGCATGAGCGGCCCTTTGTCTGTTGCGCGCAAAACTTTTCCGGGAAAAGTCTTGGCAAATTCCTTGGGGAAGGAATTTGGCCGACCGCGGTGCAGGCCAAATCCCGTGTTTCAACCGGTGCCTCAGCCGTAGCGGTAGGGGCGGCCGGCCTTCTGCATGTCAGCGTTATACTTCTTGAAGATCTCCACAACTTTCGCCTTGGTCTCGGACTCGGCTGCGATTTCATCCCAGAACTTCACCGCCGCGTCTTCGACCTGCTGCCATTCGTTGTCCGGAATGGTGGTCAGCTTCATCTTGTCGCCGTTCACGCGCAGGGAAGCTTCGCCGCCCCAGTACCACCACTGGCGGTAATAGTGCGACTGGTCGCAGCAGACGCGGAACAGGGTCTGCAGGTCTTCCGGCAGTTCCTCCCAGCGGCCCATGTTGGCGAAGAAGGAGCCCGCCCAGGCACCAGAAATGTTGTTGGTCAGGAAGTAGTCGGTCACGTCAGCCCAGCCAACGGTGTAGTCTTCGGTGATGCCCGACCAGGCAATGCCGTCCAACTCGCCGGTCTGCACTGCCACTTCGATGTCTTCCCAGGGCAGGGTGACCGGCACCACGCCGAACTGCGCCAGGAAACGGCCCGCGGTCGGGAAGGTGAAAACGCGCTTGCCCTTCAGGTCCGCCAACGAGTTGATCGGATCCTTGGTGGCAAAGTGGCAGGGGTCCCAGGCGCCGGCCGAGATGTGCTTGACGCCGACCTTGGAGTATTCCGCATCCCAAATCTCGTTCAGGCCGTACTGGTTGAACAGCACCGGCACGTCCAGCGAGTAGCGCGAGGCAAAGGGGAAGTAGCCGCCGAACACGGTGACCTCGGTGGGCGAGGCCATCGAGTCATCATCCGACTGCACCGCGTCGATGGTGCCGCGTTGCATGGCGCGGAACAGTTCGCCGGTGGGGACCAGCTGGTCGGCATAATAGAGCTCGATCTGCATCCGGTCGCCGGCGATCTTGTTGAACATGTCGATGGCGGGTTTCACCACGTGTTCGGCCAGCGCCGCACCGGCATAGGTCTGCATCCGCCACTTGATGGTGGATTGTGCCAGTGCCGGCGTCGCCAGCGGTGCGGCCATAGCGCCGACGCCGGCGGTCTGCAAAAACTTACGTCTTGTTGTCATTACTTCCTCTCCTCTGTTGAACTTCAATCAATGCCCGTGCCCGCAGGGCGCTAGGTTCCTGAACCCTTCACGGAGCCGTTGCGGTGCATTCTCGCGAAGGATGTCGCCATGCGCGAGCACGACGGTTTCCGGTTTCCAGTCGAGCATCCGGGTCAGAGCCTTGCGCAGCTTGTCCCGGTTGCCCGCAAAGGAGAACCAAATGTCAATCGGCATCTTGCCGTTCGGAGCAAGGATGCCCGCAGCCCAGGCCAGCGGCCGCACCCAGAACGGCAGTGTCTTGCTGGGCATATTCTCGATCAGGTCGGTCAAAACCAGCACTTTGGAGCGCTTGTGAAAGAAGACGACCTCGGTGTGCACCTTGCTGCCGCGGACAATCAGCTGCTCCAGCTCTGCCGCCCATTCCGGCGCCGGGCTGTCCTGCAGGTCGCGGTCGAAATTGATCTCCATCCCCTGGCTCCGTGCACGCTCCCGGACATTCGGCGAGGCCCAGGCTATGGCCTCCGGATAGGCCTGGGCCCATTCCCCGATATAGGCGTAGTGAATCCAGTTCGGGGACACCAGGTGGCGGACACGCCCCAGCGCCTCCAGCTCGGCAGCCAGCTGCTTGCTGAATTGGATCGGAGAATGCAGGAACAGGTCGCCGTTTTCCAGGCGGATCACGGTCATCCGGGTCTGGAAGGGGATCTTGTAGAACCGGATCTTCGGGCCGTCCGCCAGCCAGATGTCCGGCCCCAGCGCCTGCAGGATGGTCTTATTTTCCATAGACATACTCCGGCAGCCACAGGGCGATCTGCGGGAACATCATGATCAGGGCCAGCGCCAGCACCATCACCGCGGCGAAAGGGATGATCGAGACATAGATATCCTTCAGCCCGATCTCCGGCGGCGCCATCGCGCGCATCAGGAACAGGTTGTAACCGAACGGCGGCGTCATATAGGCGATCTGGGTGGTGATGGTGTAGAGCACGCCGTACCAGATCAGGTCGAAGCCAAGCGCCCCCACCAGCGGCACATAGAGCGGTGCGACGATCACCAGCATCGCGGTGTCATCCAGGAAGGTGCCCATCACGATGAAGCTCAGCTGCATCAGGATCAGGATCATCCACGGGCTGAGGCCCAGCTTGGTGGTAAACAGGTCCTCGATCGCCTTGACCGCGCCGAGACCATCGAAGATCGCGCCAAAGGCCAGCGCCGCCAGGATGATCCACATGAACATGCAGGAGATGCCGAGTGTCGAGCGCACCGAGGTTTCGAACACCTCTTTGGTCATCCGCCCCTTCAGAACCGCGGCGATGAAGGCAGTCATCGCGCCAATGGCCGAGCTTTCCACCAGCGAGGTCCAGCCGTTCACGAATGGCACCATCATCGCGGCGAAGATCGCCAAGGGCAGCACGCCTGAAAACAGCAGGCGGTACTTCTCCTTCATGAACACGTCCTTGTAGAACGCTGCATTTTTACGGGTCAGGAAGGAGAGCAGGCTAAAGGTAAGCGCCACGCCAAGCGCGGACTTGGTCTCCATTGCGCCGGTCAGGATCAGCAGCGGCACCAGCACCAGCGCACCAAGAACGATGTAGTTCAGCCGTAGTGGGTGGTCGGTGATCTGCTCATACTCGGCCAGATCCTCCGGGTGCATTGCGGGGCCGAGGTTCGGCTGCATACGGGCGCGGACGTAGATGTAGATGATGAACATGGTCGCCATCAGCAGGCCGGGGATCACCCCTGCCAGCCACAGCTGCCCCACCGGCTGGCGCGCAATCATTGCATAAAGCACCAGCACTACCGAAGGCGGCACCAGGATACCCAGCGAGGAGCCTGCCTGGATGGTGCCGGTCACCAGGATCTTGTCATAGCCGCGGCGCAAAAGTTCCGGCAAGGCGATGGTCGCGCCAATGGCCATGCCGGCCACCGACAGGCCGTTCATCGCCGAAATCAGAACCATCAGGCCGATGGTGCCAATCGCCAGGCCGCCCTTAACCGGCCCCATCCACACGTGGAACATCCGGTAGAGGTCGTCGGCAATCTTGGACTCCGACAGCACGTAGCCCATGAAAATGAACATCGGCAGCGTCAGCAGCGGGTACCACTTCATCAGCTTCATCGCGGCGGAGAACGGGATCTCCACCCCGCCGGTGCCCCACAGGAGCATGCCCGCAACCGCGCCGACAAAACCGATGGCGCCAAATACCCTCTGGCCGGTCATCAGCATGAGCATCATGCCGGCAAACATCACGATGGCGATCCATTCGTAGGACATCAGATTTCAACTCCGCGCAGGCGTCCGATATCCCGGAACAATTCGGCAAGGCATTGCAGCAGCATCAGGAAGACGCCGAAGCAGAGGATGGTTTTGACGGGCCAAAGAAACGGCCGCCAGGCGGTGGAGCTGCGCTCCAGGTAGCCAAGCTTTTCACCGGCGGCTGCAGGCCCCTCGCTCAGCAGGGTTTTCAGCAGGTCCCAGAAGAACTGCAGCGGCTCCAGTCCGAAGTAACCCAGAGAATAGGCGGTAGAACTGAGCGCGCCGTACATCAGGATACCCAGGTATGTGATCAGGAACAGCACGGTGAAGGCATCCACCAGCGCCTTGGTCTTGGTTGACCAGGCCCCGTAAAACAGGTCCATCCGCACGTTTGATCCCAGCTGCATCGAGTAGGGGCCGCCCAGAACATAATATGCGACCATCACGAACTGCGCGGTCTCCAGCGTCCAGAGCGACGGGTTGAAGAAGGTCTTGGAGGCGGAGGACCACAGCAGCACCCCGATAAGGGCGAAGATCAGGTACATGGCAAAGCGGCCGATCGCGCGGTTCATCGCGTCGATACCGCGGACATAGGCGCGGATTATTCTAGGCATCAGTCCCTCCCTCCGCCGCCAGCGCAGCCAGCGCCGGGCGCAGCAACGTCAGCATTTCTTCTGCCATGGCCTCTTCTTGCTCCGGTGTCGCCACCAGGTCGTTGCGGATTTCGATCATCACATTGGCCAGCCCGTGCGCCAGCCCGTGGATTTTCAATGAATGGGTGACTCCGTCGGCCGGGCCGTAGGGCTCGTTGCGTTCGACCCGCCGGTGCGGCAGGGCAGGGGCCTCTGCCAGCATCGCGTCTGCCAGGCGGCTGTCATCGTCGTGCAGGATGCCGATCTCGACGGGCCGCTGATTGCCGAAATAGACCGGGGTGAAGCTGTGCATGGTGACCAGTACGGTTTGCTGCCCAGCTTCTTTGCGGGCTTTGATCACATCGGAAACGGCGTCGCAGAACGGCACATAAACCGTATCCGTCCGTTCCTGACGCTGTTCTTCGGTCAGCCCCTTGTTGCCGGGCACCTCCACCAGTTCGGATTTTTCCGGCATGGCGCTGGCGGCTTCGGGCGGGCGGTTGCAGTCATAGACCAGCCGCGACACGGTGCTGGCAACCAGCGGGGCATTCAGCGCCTTGGAGATATGCAGGGCCACCGCGCGCGCACCCGGATCCCAGGCGGCGTGGCTCAGCCTGTCTTCTTCGCGCAGCCCCAGTCCATTGTACCTGGCCGGAATATTGCTGGAGGCGTGTTCGCAAAGCAGCAAAACCGGGCTTGCACCCTTGCGGTTCACCACCTCCACTGCTTCCCCCTGAGCGTGAGAATCGCTCTCTCGCATATGCCGCCTCCCTGCGATTTGGAAAAATGTTTCCATGAAGAGATATTTGTGTCAATATCTTTTCATGATCGGTTCCGGACAGGGATTCCTGAAACTTTCTTTTCAGGCCGGAGCCGGGTTAGAAAGTGTCTGTTCAAGAACAGGAATGCCCCGTTGTCGAAACCGCCCGCCACCGTTCGCGAGTTGATCCGCGAGAACTATTCCTCGCTCACCCAATCCGAACGTAAGTTCGCGAATCTGCTGTTGGAGAACTATCCTGCGGCGGGGCTGGCCTCGATCACCATTGTGGCGGGGAATGCTGAGGTTTCCACGCCAACAGTGGCCCGGATGGTGCAGAAACTGGGGTTCAAAGGCTACCCGCAGTTTCATCAGGCGCTGCTAAAAGAGCTGGAAGCCAAGGTATCTGGCCCGACCAAACGGCGCGACAACTGGGCTTCTGAGGCGCCCGAAGGCCACCTGCTGAACAGATTTGCTCAGGCCGTCACCGACAACCTGCAGCAAACCTTCTCAAATATCGACTCTGCTCAGTTCGACGCCGCGGTGCATCAGCTCGCCAATACCGAGGGGCGGCTTTATGTGGTTGGCGGCCGCATCACCCGGGCACTGGCGGACTATGCCTTTACCCACTTCCAGGCGATCCGGCAGCGGGTCACGCATATGACGTCCTCCTCCGCGACTTGGCCGCATTACGTGCTGGACATGGTAGAAGGCGATACGCTCCTGATGTTCGATGTCCGCCGCTATGAAACCAACTTGCAGCGGCTGGCAGAGCTTGCCTCGGAACGCGGGGTAAAGATCGTGCTGGTTACCGACCAGTGGGCGAGCCCGATTGCTTCGGTTGCCGAGCACACATTCAACTGTTGGGTCGAAATTCCGTCGGCCTGGGACTCCAACATCTCCACCATGATGTTGCTGGAGGCTATGATCGCCGCCACACAGGAAGAGAGCTGGGACAAGACCAAGGACCGCTACGATCGCCTGGATGAGCTTTTCGACATGACCCGGCTGTTCCGCAAGTTCTCTTGATCCGCCGCATGGACATTGCCTCCTGGTTGCGCCTTACTGGTCGCCAAGCCGGTTTAATTCAGGCAGGAGTATTCACATGCGATTTTCTGGAATTCTGACAGCAGCCGCTGTGGCGGCGCTTGTTGCGGCGCCCGCCGCTGCCAACCCGCTCAGCCGTATTCTGGCCAAATCCGGGCTGACGCCGCAGGACACCAACATCATGCGCCAGGCTGAGCAGTCCTTGCTGGCTCAGGCGCAGGGCGGCAGCGGCAAGCGGGCCAAGTGGTCCAACCCGGACAGTGGTGCACATGGTGAAGTGAATGTGGCGGGCAAAGAGGGTGATTGCGTGCTCTTGCAGCACCAGGCCTTCCTCAAGGATGACCAGGCGCCCAAGCAGGTCCGCCGCAAGTTCTGCCCCTCCGAAGGCAAGTGGCTGTTGTCCCAGTAACTTGCAGCACCGGAAACTAAACTGAAGTCATTCCAAGGAAGAAAGAATGTCTGAAATCACCCGCAGCCACACCGGCCAGCGCATGAGCCAGATCGTGACCCACGGCGATACCATCTATCTTGCGGGTCAGGTTGGTACCGCCGGTGCCAGTGTGGCGCAGCAGACCCAGGACTGCCTGGACAAAATCGACGCGCTTTTGGCGGAGGCTGGCAGCGACAAGACCTGCATTCTGCAGACCGTGATCTGGCTTGCCGACATGAAGGATTTTGCCGAGATGAATGCGGTCTGGGATGCCTGGGTGCCTGAAGGCCACGCCCCGGCGCGGGCCTGCGGCGAGGCAAAGCTCGCGCGCGAGGATTTCCTGGTGGAGCTCATCGTGACAGCGGCAAAGGCCTGACACGCTGTTGCCCAGGCAAGGGAAGGCGGGCCAGCGGCCCGCCTTTTTGTGTTCTAGTCCAGAGCGGCCGCAGCTTTTTTGATGGCGGCTTCTGTCTGTTCCAGATCCACTTCTGTCAGAGCCAGGCTGGGGTAGGTCTTACCCGGTGACTTGAAGATGCCTTCCTCACGCAAAACTGCATTGTACCGCTTTGTACGCTCTGTATCCCCGGCCTGGGTGTCGCGGTAATCGCGCACCTTTGAATCGGTGAACACCACTTCGAACAGTGCAGGCTCGCCAACGATCCGGAATGGCACCCCTGCCTCTTCCAGCGCCGCACTGGTCATCCGCATCAGCCGCTGGCCGATGCTGTTCAGCTTGTCATAGGCGCCCTCGCGGCGCAGCACTTCCATGGTTTTGAGGCCCGCAACAGCGGCCACCGGATTGCCCGACAGGGTTCCAAGCTGCATCAGCCAGCCTTCGGCCCCGACCTGCGCCTTGTCGAAGTGCCGCATGATACCTGCGCGTCCCACGATGGCCGCCAGCGGGAAGCCGCCGCCAATCACCTTGCCCAGCGTCGCCAGGTCCGGTGTCACTCCGTACAGTTCCTGCCCGCCGCCGTACGTGGAGCGGAAACCGGTGACGACTTCGTCAAAGATCAAGAGGCTGCCGTGCTTCTGTGTTTCCTCGCGCAACAACTGCAGGAAACCCGGCAGCGGCGGCACGATGCGCTGCAGCGGTTCTGCGATGATGGCGGCAATCTCGTGCCCGTGTTCTGCCATCAGCTGCTTGATGTATTCGAAGTCATTGAACGGTGCGACCAGGACCTCGGCGGCGACTGACGGGGGGATGCCTGCACTGTCCGGCACCGCCTGCGGGAAATTCACCCGGACCGAGGGTGCCAGGCTCATCTGCGCCTCTGCGGACATGCCGTGATAGCCGCCTTCGAACTTGACGATCTTGGTGCGGCCGGTGAAGGCGCGGGCAAGCCGGATCGCATACATGTCAGCTTCGCCGCCGGTGGAGACATAGCGCAGCTGCTCGGCGCAAGGCACTGCCCGGCAGATTTCCTCGGCCAGCTCGATGCCGCGGGCGTTGCTGGCGAAGAAAGTCATGCCTTTCGGCAGCTGCTCAAGCACCGCCTCCATCACTTCCGGGTGGCCGTGGCCCAGCATCATCGGGCCTGAGCCGATCAGGTAGTCAATGTATTCCTTGCCATCCTCGTCCCATACACGGGAGCCCTTGCCCTCGCGGATGACGATGCCGGGGTCGAAATTGCCAAAGCCGCCGGCGGGCAGCACGGCGCTGGCGCGGTCATTCCATTCGGCCTGGGTGCGGATCTTTTCCATGTCTTTGTCCTGTTGGGGCGGATTGGCCCAGTTGGAAAAATTTTGACCAAAAAGTCAAAAACTATTCGATCACAGTTGCGGGAGCGCCCAGGGATTCCCGGTCGGGCCGCACGCCCAGACCAGGGCCTTCCGGCGGGGCGATGCGGCCATTTCGACGCTCCGGCCCTGCCAGGTCCAGCCGCGGGCTGACGTAGAAGGACAGGTCGCAGGCATTCATCAACCGAAGCGGATCGGTGGCGGCCGCCAGATGCAGCAAAGCAGCGGTGGTGATGTCAGAGCCCCAGGTGTCTTCGATGCACATCTTGGCGCCCAGGTGCAGGCAGAGATCCCGCGCCCGGCGCGCGGCCGACAGCCCGCCGAACTTTGACAGCTTGATGGCGACTGCGTCCATTACACCCGCTGCATGGCCTGCCAACAGGGAAGCCGTGTCATGGGCGTTCTCATCCAGTTTCATCGGCAACCCGCATGCAGAACGTACCCGCGCGCAATCCTCGATGGTGGCGCAGGGCTGTTCCAGCATGATGTCAAGGTCCGCTACAGCCCGGCCGACGCGGGAGGCATCCAGCGATGTGGCGCCGCAGTTCCAGTCGCCATAAACCAGCGGTCCGTCTCCGACCGCCTCCCGCACCATCCGCAGGCGTGCGACATCGGCTTCCCAGTCGCGGTCGGCGCCCAGTTTCACCTGAAACTGGGTGATGCCCGTCGCCTGCGCCTCATGCGCGATGCGGGCCATCTCCTCTGGCGCGATGCAGGTGATCGAGTGGTAGAGCGGCATATCCGCCTGCCGCCGCCCGCCCAGCAAGGAATGCAACGGCAAGTCCGCGACCTGTGCCGTCAGATCCCACAAGGCGATGTCGATTGCGGACTTGGCATAAGGATGTCCTTGCAGCCAATGGTCCAGCCTGGCCATCACGGCTTCTGGCCCAACGGGATCGGCGCCCAGCAGCACTGGAGCCATCTCCTCCACAGCGGGCACCACACCGCGGGCATAGGCGGGCAGGTAATGCGGGATCGGGCAGACCTCGCCCCAGCCGGTAAGGCCGGAATCGGTGTCCAGCGCCAGTACCACGCTTTCCACTGTGTCGCAGGTCTTGCCTTCGGCCATGTGATACGCGGTGTGGCTGCTTAGCGGCACATGCCACAGGGAGATGCGGGTGATCTTCATGTTGATGCTCCTGGTTCAATATCGGTCAACCTGCAGGGGCGGGTCTTGAACTGCGCATTCTTTCGAGGAAGCGGCGGTACGGGTTTGTGTTCGGATTTTTGAGTCTGCCCGGACTGCCGTGTCCGGACAGGGGGGGGTAGCTTCGGAAAGGCTCATTTCTGGCGCTCCCAATTAGCAAAGAGGGAAGTCGCCCCTTCGCCGGTGGCCTGGCGAAGGGGGGTATTCTATTGCGCCGGGGCAAGTGCCGCGTCGGTACGCGGCAGCAGGCTGTCCGGGTCATAAGCGGGCATGCCCAGAATCCGCCCCTTGCGCGGCTTGCCAGCGATGATCACTTCAACTTCTAAGCCCGGCACATTGGCCTGCGGTTTCACATATGCAAATGCCAGGATCTTGCCGACAGTGTGGCCATAGGCAACAGAAGCGGTTGAGCCAACGACTTGACCATCAAGCATGACTGCCTCACCGCCGTGGCCGTCTTCCGCACCGTCCGGCTCGATCTCCAGATAGGCGCAGACCCAGGGCTTGTCCGCGTCGTTCAGAGTCTTGTCTTTGCCCAGATACTCCTTGTCGGTGCGGGCAAAACGCAGCACATCCGCCTCGGCCAGTGTCACCTCGTTGGTGAGTTCGCCTGCGCCCTTGAAGCCTTTCTCCATCCGCATCGCATTCATGGCAAAGGATCCGTAGTCGGCAATGCCATGCGCCTCACCCGCTGCCCAGAGCGCATCATAGACAGCCAGGGTGCTGTCGCGCGGGATGTGGAGCTCCCAGCCGAGTTCACCCGCATAAGACATCCGGAAGGCCCAGAGTTTGTGACCCGCCACCTTGATCTGCTGTGCAGTCAGCCACTTGAAACCGGCGTTTGTCAGGTCTGCACCGGTGCAGGCGGCCAGGACCTCGCGGGCTTTCGGGCCGTTGAGAGCAAGGGCGGCCCAATCGGTGGAGAGGGTTTTGATCTCCACCTCTTCGCCCGCGAGGTTCTGGTTCAGGTGGTCCAGCAGCCGCTGTTCAAAGAAGGCGGCGCAGACCAGGTAGTAGCTGTCCTCTGCCAGTTTCACCACGGTGGTTTCCAGCTCGATCCGGCCACGGCGGTTCAGCATATGGGTGAGGGCAATACCGCCCACTTTCTGCGGCAGCCGGTTGGCGGTCAGCCGATCCAAGAGCGCCACGGCGCCAGGGCCGGAGACCTCGACCTTGGTGAAGGCGGAGATGTCCATGATGCCTACGCATTCGCGCACGGCCTTCACTTCGGCCCCGACCATGTCATGCACCACGTTGCGCTTGAAGGAGTAGTGGTCGCGCTGCTCCACACCGTTTTTGGCAAACCAGCGCGGGCGTTCGTGGCCATAGACCTCCTCATAGACCGCGCCTTTTTCCTTTAGCCGTTCATAGAGCGGCGAGGGTTTGATCGGGCGGCCCGCCAGGCGGTTGAAATGCGGGAAGGGGATCTCGTGGCGCAGCTTGTAATCTTCATGCGCCTTGGTCACCTGCCAGTCCTTGGTGGCATAAGAGCCGAAGCGGCGCGGGTCGTATTCCCGCATCGAGATGTCGGCCGCGCCATGCACCATCCAGCGCGCCAGCTCGCGGGTCAGGCCCGGGCCCCAGCCGATGCCGATCTGGGTGCCGCAGCAGCACCAGTAGTTCTTGACGCCCGGCGCCGGGCCGATCAGCGGGTTGCCATCCGGCGGATGCGAGATCGCGCCATGCACTTCGCGCTGGATGCCGAGGTCAGCAAAGATCGGCATCCGGTTCAGGCTTTCCTCCAGCCACGGCATCACCCGGTCATAATCGGCGTCAAACAGCCAGTTCTCGTATTCCCAGGGGCAGTGGTCGTGCCAGACAGAGTTGCTGCCTTCCTTCTCGTAAATCCCGATCAGCCCGCGCTTCTGCTCCATGCGGATGTAACCGGAGACCTTCTTGTCGTCGCGGATTACCGGCAGTTCCTTGTCTAAGCCTTCGAACTTCGGCACCGGTTCGGTCACGAAATAGTGGTGGGTCATCGAGGTCATCGGCAGCTGCAGCCCGGACCATTCGCCCATCTGGCGGGCATAGGTGCCGCCGGCGTTGACCACATGTTCGCAGCGGATGGTGCCTTTTTCCGATTCGACGATCCATTCGCCGTTGTCGGCCTGGGTGATGTCGGTGGCGCGGCAGTGGCGGACAATCCGTGCGCCCAGCTGGCGGGCACCTGCGGCGAGTGCCATGGTCACATTGGTCGGGTCCACATGGCCGTCGTCGGGGGTGTAAAGCGCGCCTAGAACACCGTCGAGGTTATAGAAGGGGTGCAACTCGGCGACCTTTTGCGGGGCGACCAGTTCAATGTTGAAACCGAGGGAGCGGCCCACCGACAGGGTGTGGCGCAGCCAGTCCATCTCGTCCTCGGTATAGGCCAGGCGGAACGAGCCGCAGCCGTGCCAGGTTACTGCCTGGCCGGTCTCTTCCTCCAGTTTCCCTGAGTACAGGCCGATATTGTAGTCCACGCATTTGCCGAGGCCAAAGGAACTGGTGGAATGAGTGATCTGTCCCGCCGCGTGCCATGTGGAACCGGAAGTCAGCTCGGCCTTCTCCAGTAGCACAACCTCAGGCCCCCAGCCCTCATGTGCAAGGTGATAGGCCAGGCCCACCCCCATCACGCCGCCGCCAACAATGACCACACGGGCCTGTGCCGGGAATTCTTTCTCAGCCATTTCGCAGTTCCTGATTGCAGAGTCGCTTTTCTGCTCGACAGGCTAATTCCATACTTGTACCATCGTCAATCATGAATGGCACAAATGTATCAAAGACTGTTTTGGAGCGCCTCACCGAAGAGTGGGATGCGCTGACCCCTGAGGCGCAAAAGGCGGCCCGCTATGTGCTGGAAAACCCGGCAGATGTCGGGGTTTCCACCGTGCGCGAGATCGCCGAAGCGGCGAATGTGAAGCCCAACACTTTTGTCCGTATGGCGCGGCAGGTAGGCTTCGAGGGATATGAGGATTTCCGGGCTCCGTTTCGCGAAGCGATTCGCAAGGGTGGGGTTTCCTTCCCCGATCGGGCGCGCTGGCTGCAGGACATCGGCAAATCCGGCGAGCTCGGCGGGCTTTATGCGGATATGGCTTCTGCCGCGATCCGCAATGTCGAGGAAACCTTTGCAGGCATTGACGCTATTGCGCTGGAGGCCGCAGCCCGTGCGATCTGGAATTCCCGCCAGGTCTTCACCCTTGGCGTTGGCGTTAACAACGCCAATGCCCGCAACTTCACCTATCTTGCCTCCACTGGCATGAAGCAGTTCCACGCGATCCCGCGGCCCGGCTCCACACCGGTGGATGATCTGGCCTGGGCGGATGGCCAGGATGTGCTGATTGCCATGACCTGCAAGCCCTACCGGACCGAGGTGATCGAGGCAGTCCGCATCGCGCGGGAGCAGGGGGTAGCCATCGTTGGCATTTCCGACAGCCGCGCCAGCCCCGTGATCCTGAATGCGGATCACGGCTTTATTGTCGCGGCTGACACGCCGCAATTCTTTCCGTCATCCGTCTCGACCATCGCTTTGCTGGAAACGCTGCTCTCCTTCGTGATTGCTGTCTCCAGCGAGGAAATTGTCGAACGGGTGGAGAAATTTCACAAGCGCAGGCACCAGCTGGGCCTTTATGCGGAGGAACCTGAATGAATGCCCCTCTGATCCATTCCCTTGAGGCACGGTATTATACCGATCCCGCCCTTTATAAGGCGGAACTCAAAGGACTTCTGTCGCGCACCTGGCAGTTTGCCGGGCACGCCAGCCAGATCCCGAATGTGGGTGATTACTTCGCGTTCGAAATTGCAGGCCAGAACCTGTTCGCGATCCGCGGCCGCGATGAGATGATCCGCACCTTCTATAATGTGTGCCAGCACCGCGCCCATGAAATGGTCACCGGCACCGGCAACACCCGTGTCGTGGTATGTCCATACCACGCCTGGACCTATGAGCTGACCGGCCACTTGCGGGCTGGCCCGAACATCAAGTCGGTGCCGGGTTTTGAGCGCGAGAAGATCTGCCTGACCGAAGTCCGCACCGAGGACTTTAATGGCTTCATTTTCGTGAACCTCGACAATGATGCCGCCCGGATGGACGAATGGTTTCCCGGCGTGCGCGAGGAAATTCGCGAATTCGTGCCTCATATTGACAATCTGGCCCCGCTCGAATGGGTCGAGGTGTCGGAGAACTGCAACTGGAAGGTTTCGGTCGAGAACTACTCCGAATGCTACCACTGCCCGATGAACCATCCGACCTTTGCCGAAGGGGTGGTGAAGCCGGAGACCTATGACATTCAGCCGGACCCGGGCGGCAGCTATGTGCTGCGCCACACCACTGAATGCCAGAGCCTGGACCGAATGACCTATCCCATCAATCTGTCGGTGCCGCACGCGGGCGACTATCAAAGCTGGTTCCTGTGGCCGATGTTTTCCTTCCAGTGCTACCCGGGCAATGTTCTGAACACCTATCACTGGCGCGCAACCGGCGTGGACAGCTGCACTGTCTGGCGCGGCTGGTACACCGAAGGCGGCGCCGAAAGCGATGTGATACGCGGCTTGGCGGTGCAGGACCGCCAGACCACCGTGGAGGAAGATATCCGCCTGGTGGAATCGGTGCAGCGCGGGCTGCAGTCCCGCGGCTATCGTCCCGGGCCATTGGTCGTGGATCCCTCTTGCGGAGTGAACTCGGAACATTCCATCCTGCAGCTTCAGAAGTGGATGCGCGAAGCGGCAGACCGGGACCTACTGGAAGCAGGGAACTGATGGACCATGACACAGCTTGATGCCGAATGGCTGAACTACATAGACGGCGCCTGGGTGCCCGGCGGGGCAGGGTGGATAGATGTCACTAACCCGGCCAATGGTGAGCTTTTGGCCCGCCACGCGCTGGCTGATGCCGCGGACGTGGACCGCGCTGTGCAGGCTGCCCGCAGGTTGCACCTGTCGAGGGAGCTTTCGGCGCTGCGCCCGATCGCGCGGGGGCGCATGGTGCAGGCGATGGGCCGCTACCTGCTCGACCACATCGAAGAGATTGCCTGTGTCCTGACGCTGGAGCAGGGCAAGCCGCTCTGGGAATCCCGGATCGAGATCGAAGGCGCTGCGCTTTACTTTGAGTACTATGGCAATCAGGCCAGCACCGTCGAAGGCCGCTCAATCCCGCTGGGCGGCGGCTATTTCGACTGGACCGAGAACGAGCCGATGGGCGTCTCCGCCCAGATCATCCCCTGGAACTACCCGGTGGAGATGACCGCGCGGTCGTTGTCTGCAGCTCTTGCAACCGGCAACGTCTGCGTGATCAAAACGCCCGAGCTTACGCCGCTGACCAATGCCTGGCTCGCCCGCGCGGCTGAAGCCGCCGGTTTCCCGGCTGGTGCGGTCAACGTGCTGTGCGGTTACGGGCATGAGGCCGGCGCGGCTCTGTCCGGCCATCCGCAGGTCAACCAGATCGTTTTTACCGGCTCGGTTCCCACCGGCATCGGTATCGCCACTGCGGCGGCGCAGAACGTGGTGCCTTGCGTGCTCGAGCTTGGCGGCAAATCCGCTGCTATTGTCCATGAAGACGCCGACCTCGAGGCGTTTGAGAATGACATACGCTGGGGCATCTACTTC
Organism: Leisingera sp. McT4-56; assembly: GCF_020514995.1. NCBI lineage: Bacteria > Pseudomonadati > Pseudomonadota > Alphaproteobacteria > Rhodobacterales > Roseobacteraceae > Leisingera > Leisingera sp. McT4-56. The sequence goes on from NZ_JAJALF010000021.1 coordinate 85,687, forward strand.
AATGCCGGCCAGGTTTGCAGCGCCATGAGCCGGGTGATCGTGCATGAGAGCCGCCACGACGAACTGGTCGAACGCGCGGTAAACGTGGCGCAAAGCCTCAGTGTCGGCCCTGGGGTCGACCGGCCCGAGTTCGGTGCCAATATGGGTGCCATGGTCTCCATGCCCCAGCGCGACCGTGCCTTGGGTATTGTCCAGCAGGCCCAGGCTGACGGGGCGATCATCGCAACCGGCGGCGCGCCCGTTGGCAATGCGGGTGCATTTCTGGCTCCGGCCGTTGTTTCCGGCATCACCCCGTCCGACAGCATCGCCAGCGAGGAGATCTTCGGCCCCGTGCTCTCGGTCCTCAAGTTCGAGTCGGATGCTGAAGCGGTCGAGATCGCCAACAGTACCGAATACGGGCTGGTCGGCGGCGTCTTCACCCGCGACCTCGACCGCGCCACCCGGTGCGCCCGCCAGATCCGCGCCGGCCAGGTCTTTGTGAACGAATGGTATGCGGGGGGCGTCGAAACCCCCTTTGGCGGCTACGGAAAGTCCGGCTACGGGCGGGAAAAGGGCCGCGAGGCGCTGTGGAACTACGTGCAGACCAAAAACATTGCAATGAAACTGAGAGGCTGAGATGAGCGCTTTTGACGAAGACCTGTTCCTGAAGGGCATGGAGCAGCGCAAGGCAACCCTCGGCGCTGAGTATGTCGAAAAGAACCTTGCCGCAGCGGACGACTTCACCCGCCCGTTTCAGGAAGCGATGACTGCCTGGTGCTGGGGCTTCGGCTGGGGCGATGACGTGATCGACGCCAAGACCCGCTCGATGATGAACCTTTCGATGATCGGGGCGCTGGGCAAGATGCACGAATGGGAACTGCACTGCCGCGGGGCCATCAATAACGGTGTCACCAAGGAGGAGATCCGGGCGATTATTCATGTGATCGGCATCTATTGCGGCGTGCCCCAGGCGTTGGAATGCTTCCGCGCCGCCCGCAAAGTGCTGGAAGAGCAGGGCTGAGCGAATTGAACTGAGATTCTGCGGGCGGCCGGTGGGCCGCCCTTTTTCCTGGCTACTGCGCCCTTTGGGGGATCGGCCTGCGTTTGCTGGGCGGCTTTGACCGGAAAGGAGCGGCGCGGGACGGGGTTCTTCGGTTCTGAGATTTCGATTCCTGCGTTTTGGTCTGTGGATATCCGGCTTGAGTCTGTGGGTAAGCTGTGTTGGCGGCTGTTGGGGGCTGGGGCGGGGTT
>NZ_JAJALF010000022.1:0-80930 GCF_020514995.1 Leisingera sp. McT4-56
ACACCTGCCCAGGTGGCGGAATTGGTAGACGCGCTAGCTTCAGGTGCTAGTGTCCGTATGGACGTGGAGGTTCGAGTCCTCTCCTGGGCACCATTCCCCTTCAGCAACATACTGTTTCTGTTTGCGAGCCAACAAGCGCAAGCATCTGTTTTCCTTTGATTCCTGCTCTGTTTGCAATCGGTTCACGCAACGTTTTTGCCGCACTCCCGACGAAGCCTTAGCAACCGGGCTTTCAGCAACTCGTTAAAAATGATTTAAGCGCACTGATTGCAGGTGGGGAATTACCGCCACCAAGAGTTGATTCAATAGTTTTACGGTTTTCAACACGCGACGAAGGCCAACAGGAAGATTTTTCATGTGTTTAGATTGCATTGAACGTGCCGCGTCCGAAGGTCAGGACAATGTTAGCTCTGCCAGGGTTGTCGAAATCTCGGACGCAGGCCATGGAACCTGGACCTCATACCGCATGTCCCCCGGCGACACGTTCCATGGCACGCTTTCCAGCGGCGGCGACCGGGACTGGGTTGCCATCACACTGACAGAAGGTGAAACCTACGAAATTGAACTGAGCGGTGCGGCCAGCGGCGGCGGCACGTTGAGCGACCCCTACCTGCGGCTTTACAATGGCCAGGGCAGCCTGATCCGCAGCGATGATGACAGCGGGCCAGGTTATGATTCCGCTATTACCTTTACTGCGACCGCCACCGGCACTTACTACATTGGCGCGGGCTCATATTCAGACAATTACTCTGGCAGCTACACGATCTCTACTGGTCTGGATGAACCGGCTCCGCATGGGTCTCTGAATGACCTGGCAGGCTATCTGACAGACGGTTACTGGGAGGACAGCAACCGAAGCCGTAGAAGCTTCGACACGTCGGAAAGCAATGTAATTACCGTAAACCTGACCGGGCTGACCGCTGAGGGCCGGCAACTCGCACGCTGGGCCTTGGAGGCCTGGGAGATGGTTGCCGGCATCGAGTTTTCCGAAATCACCGGAAGCGCGGACATCACATTCACCGACGACGGATCCTACGCTACCGCATACTCGACTTCTGAGGTGACGAACGGCGTGATCACCTCATCTATAGTGAACGTCTCGCTTCCCTGGCTGACCGAATTTGGCACCAGCATCGACAGCTACTCCCTCCAGACCTACATTCACGAGGTTGGCCATGCGCTGGGACTGGGACACCAGGGCGACTACAACGGCACCGCGACTTACGGGTCCAGCGAGGAATTCAGCAACGACAGCTGGCAGCTGTCAATCATGTCCTATTTCAGCCAGACAGAAAACACCAGCGTGGACGCCAGCTACGCCAGCCTGCTGACACCGATGATGGCAGACATCCTTGCAATACAGGAACTTTACGGCGCACCCGGCAGCGGCAGTGCAACAGCGGGCGACACAGTTTGGGGACCCAGTTCCAGCCTGCGTGGCGTTCTTGGCGACCTGTTCGGCAACCGGTCCAATTACGAAGGCGAGCCCGTTGCCTTCACCATCTACGATCAGAGCGGCACAGACACGCTGGACCTCAGCAGCATCGACACAGCCAGCCGCGTCGACTTGCGCCAGGGGCATTTTTCGGATGCGGGCGGATTGATTGGCAATATCGGGATTGCGCGCGGCACCGTCGTTGAGAACCTCATCACCGGCGCCGGGAATGACACTGTGACCGGCAATAGCGCCGCCAATGACATCCGTACTCAGGCGGGTGATGATACTGTCCGGGCGATGGGCGGCAGCGACCGGCTGGACGGCGGCGATGGCAATGACCAACTGTTTGGAAACACCGGCAACGATCATCTGAGCGGCGGCGCAGGCCGCGACCGGCTGGTGGGCGGCGGCGGCAATGACAGGCTGTTCGGCGGCGGCCAGATCGACCGGCTGAACGGCGGCAACGCGAATGACCGGCTGTACGGCGGCGCCGGACGCGACCGGCTGGACGGCGGCAGCGGCCGCGACCTGCTGAACGGCGGAGCAGGCGATGACATCCTGACCGGCGGCGCCGGAAACGATGTCTTTGTGTTTGGCGGCAGCCATGGCCACGACCGGATCCTGGATTTCACCGCCGGCCAAAGCGCGGACCGCATCAATTTCTCCCGGCTGTCCGGGTTCGACGGCTTCGGCGACGTTCTGGCAGACGCCGTTGAGACCGCTGACGGCGTCCGGATTTCAACCGGCGCAAACAGCTCGGTCCTTCTCGAAGATGTGCAGCTGAGCAGCCTTTCCGCAGACGACTTCATCTTCTGACCAGTGCCAAAAGCACCGCCCTGCAAAGGACTTGTTCGCAGGGCGGCGCTCTTCAGCATTTCTTAGCAGCATTTCCCTTTTTATGGCGCAGTTGAGTTTGCGGAGCAAAGTGCCTATTTCGTCTGCAGCACAGCCCGGCGCGGTGAACATCAAAAGGGAATTCCAGTGGCCAATTACCTGTACAAGAACGACCTGCCCGATGGGCTGGACCTCGGTCCCGTTGTTGCCATCGACTGCGAGACCATGGGGCTGAACCCGCACCGCGACCGGCTCTGCGTGATCCAGATGTCCGGCGGCGACGGCAACGCCCATATCGTGCAGGTGGAAAAGGGCCAGACCGCTGCCCCCAACCTGTGCCGCATGCTGGAAGATGCCAATGTGCTGAAACTGTTTCACTTCGGCCGCTTCGACATTGCCGCGATGCACCACGCTTTCGGTGCCCTCGCGGCGCCGGTCTATTGCACCAAGATCGCCAGCCGCCTGGTGCGCACCTATACCGACCGCCACGGCCTCAAGAACCTGACCCAGGAGCTTCTGGGCATCGACATCTCCAAGCAGCAGCAAATGAGCGACTGGGGCGCCGAAGAACTGACCGAGGCGCAGCTCGACTACGCGGCTTCGGACGTGTTGCACCTGCACAAGCTGCGCGACGCCCTGGACAAGCGCCTGGCCCGTGAAGGCCGCACCGAAATGGCCCATGCCTGTTTCGATTTCCTCCCAACGCGCGCCAAGCTGGACCTGGCTGGCTGGCCCGAAACTGACATCTTTGCCCACTCATGACCGATACCGAAAAATTCCTTGTCACCGCGCGTCAGGTGATCGCCGATGAGGCCAAGGCGCTGGACGCCCTTGCCGAAGGGCTGGACGAGCGCTTTGCCGAAGCAGTGCAGCTGATCCTGCAGGCCAAGGGCCGCATCATCGTCAGCGGCATCGGCAAGTCCGGCCATATCGGCCACAAGATCGCAGCGACCCTGGCTTCCACCGGCACGCCGGCCTATTTCGTGCACCCGGCCGAAGCCAGTCATGGCGACCTCGGCATGCTGTCAGACGGCGACGTGGTGCTGGCGATCTCCAACTCCGGCGAGGCGCCTGAGCTGGCCAACCTGCTGGCCTTCACCCGCCGCTTCGCGATTCCGCTGATCGGCCTGTCCAGCAAGATGGACAGCACCCTGATGAAACAGGCTGACGTGCACCTGCAGATCCCATCGATGGGCGAGGCCTGCGGCTTTGGCATGGTGCCCTCGATCTCCACCACGCTGACGCTGGCGATGGGCGACGCATTGGCGATTGCGCTGATGAAGCACCGCGATTTCCGCCCGGAAAACTTCCGCGACTTCCACCCGGGCGGCAAGCTCGGCGCGCAGCTCAGCAAGGTGCGCGACCTGATGCACGCGGATGATGCGCTGCCGCTGGTCTCCGAGACCACCCCGATGGCCGACGCCCTGATCGAAATCAGCCAGAAAGGCTTCGGTGTTGCTGGTGTCGCCGCCGCCGATGGCTCGCTGGCGGGCATCATCACCGACGGCGACCTGCGCCGCCACATGGACGGGCTGCTGGGCAAGACCGCGGCTGAGGTGATGACCACGGCCCCCGCCACCATCGCCCCCGGCGCCATGGCGCAAGAGGCCGTTGCGGTGATGAACCAGCGCAAGATCACCTGCCTGTTCGTCGTCGACCCGGAAAACGGCCGCAAGGCCGAGGGCCTGTTGCACATCCATGACTGCCTGCGCGCGGGCTTGGGCTGACACGGAGGCCGGGAAGCAGAGCATGGACAGCCATTCCAGAGCCGTCGCCTACCTCAAGGTGCTGCTGCCGCTGGCAGCCCTGGTCCTGCTGTCGACCCTGTTCATGATCTCGCGCGGGGTGAACACGGATGCCGTGATCCCCTTTGCCCAGAAGGAGATCGAGGACCGGATGAAAGGCCAGCAGGTCACCGCTCCGTTCTTCTCAGGCACCACCATGCGGGGCGACGAGATCATGGTCACCGCCGCGCTGGCCCGTCCCGGCCGGACCGGCTCCGCCCCGGTTGCCAGCGACCTTTCCGCGGAATTCAAGCTGGCCGATGGCGGCCGGATCACCCTGGTTTCCGAAACCGGCGCCATTCAGCCGGACCAGGACCTCGCCCGTTTCACCGGCAATGTGGTCATCACGTCGGCCGATGGCCTGGTGGTCGAAACCGAGGCACTGGACACCGCGCTCAGCGGGCTGGAGGCCGTCAGCCCCGGTCCGGTCCGGGCCACCGGCGCTATTGGCGACCTGACCGCAGGCAACATGCAGATCAGGACAAAAACCCAGGGCGGCCCGGTCCATATGGTGTTCAAAAACGGGGTAAAACTGCTATATGACCCCCAGAAACCGGAAAGATAGCCTGTGTCTTATTTGCGTGCATTTATTCTTTGTCTGCCTCTCGCCGTATTTCCCGGCCTCGCAGCGGCGCAAACCGCTTCTGTGGCCTTCGGCACTGTCGAAGCCGACCCCACCTTGCCGGTTGAAGTGACCGCCGACAATCTGGCCGTCAATCAGGCCGACGGCTCCGCAGAATTCACCGGCAACGTCCTGATTGTGCAGGGCATCATGCGGCTGTCCGCCGACAACGTGCTGGTCATCTACAAGACCGCCAGCGAAGGCGGCGGCAAGGCCGGCATCGAACGGCTGGAGGCCACCGGCAACGTGGTGCTTGTCAGCGGCCCCGACGCCGCTGAATCCCGTTACGCCGAATACACCATCGACAAGGGCACGATCGTGATGACCGGCGACGTTCTGCTGACCCAGGAAACCGGCACCCTGGCCTCGAACCGGCTGGAGGTGAACCTGACGTCCGGCACCGCCAAGATGGACGGCCGGGTCAAGACCATCCTCAACCCGAACGGCGGTAGCAACTGATGGCGAAACCCAAACTCACCGTCACCGAAGGCTCCTCCGGGCTGCGCATCGAGCGGCTGCGGAAGTCCTACCGCAAGAAGGTGGTGATCCGGGATGTTTCGATGTCCCTGAACCGCGGCGAGGTGGTGGCGCTGCTGGGCCCCAACGGCTCCGGCAAGACCACCAGTTTCTATGCCATCGCGGGTCTGGTCTTTCCCGAGGCCGGCACCGTCAGCATCGACGGCCAGAACGTCACCGGCCTGCCGATGTACCGCCGGGCGCGTATGGGCATCGGCTACCTGCCGCAGGAGATGTCGATCTTCCGCGGCCTGTCGGTTGAGGACAACATCTCCGCGGTGCTGGATATCTCGCAAAAGCACGAGCACAAGCGCCGCGAGCGGCTGGAGGAACTGCTGTCCGATTTCTCCATCGAACACCTGCGCCGCGCGCCGGCGCTTGCCCTGTCGGGCGGTGAACGGCGCCGGGTGGAAATCGCCCGCTGCCTGGCCGCAGACCCCAAGTACCTGCTGCTCGACGAACCCTTTGCCGGCGTCGACCCGATCTCGGTCGGCGACATCCGCCACCTGGTGGCCGACCTCAAGAAACGCGGCATCGGGGTGCTGATCACCGACCACAATGTGCGCGAAACGCTGGAGATCGTCGACCGTGCCTATATCCTGCATGACGGCCAGGTGCTGATGTCCGGCAGCCCCGAGGAAGTGGTGGAGAACGAGAACGTCCGCAGGGTCTACCTGGGTGACAATTTCCGCATTTCCTGACCCCTTTTGCCACCGCTTTCCGGGCGCGAAAACCCGCTGCAAACCCGGCCTCTTTTTTCGCGTTATCCATTGACTCTCCCGCTATCTTGCCGTCGAATTGGCCCATGGCATACGCGCAGTCCGATGCAGTCCGAATAACAGCCTTGGCGACAAGGCCCGGACGGATGCAACCGGACGGCTGGCCTGCCCCCCGGATCCGGACCTGACGTGACACTGCCAAGGATTGCCTTGGCAGCGGGCCCGGCCGCAATAATTTGTGAAGGAGATCACATGCGTTACAAAATCAGCGGCAAACAGATCGACATCGGCGAAGCTCTGCAGGTTCATGTGCAGAACGAGCTGGGTTCGGCCGTTCAAAAATACGCCGAACGGCCAACCGACGCGACTGTGGTCTTTTCCCGTTCGGCGCATGAGTATGTGTGTGAAGCCACCGTCCATCTGTCGACCGGGCTGAGCGCGCAGGCAAAAGCCCACGAAACCGAAATCTACGCCGCCTTCGACGCCTGCTGCGAGAAAATGGAAAAGCAGCTGCGCCGCTACAAGCGCCGGCTGAAGGATCACCACAAGGACCGCAGCGAACCGGTTGAACATCTGGGCGCCAATTCGTATATCCTCGCCTCTGAGGAAGCGGATTCCGAACCGGACTCCCTGCAGCCCATCATCGTCGCCGAAATGGAGACCCGCATCCCCTCCCTGTCCGTCGGGGAAGCGGTGATGCAGATGGAGCTGGCAGGCGCCCCGGTTCTGGTCTTCCGCAATGAAGGCAAAGACGGGTTGAACGTGGTCTACCGCCGTGAAGACGGCAACATCGGCTGGATCGATCCGTAAACACACCCAAGGCATCGGCGCCCCGCAGGGGCGCCGGAACGGAGCAGACAACATGCAGATTTCCAGCATCCTCAAGCCAGAGGCCGTCCGGGTTATCGGAGCGGTCTCCAGCAAGAAGCGCTTGTTCCAGGAAATCGCGGATGTCGCTCAGGTCGCTTACGGGCTGGACGCCCAAGGCACTGTCGAGGCTTTGCTGGACCGCGAAAGCCTCGGCCCCACCGGGGTCGGCCATGGCGTCGCCCTGCCGCATGCCCGGCTCGATACCATCAGCGAGGTCTGCGGCACTTTCCTGATCCTGGAAAAACCGCTGGATTTCGGTGCAGTGGACCGCCAGCCGGTGGACATCGCCTTTGCCCTGTTCGCGCCCGAGGACGCCGGGGTTGAACACCTGAAGGCACTGGCACTGGTGTCGCGCACCCTTCGCGAACAGAGCTTCTGCACCAAGCTGCGCGCCAACCACGATCCGGCTACGCTTTATACCATCCTGACCGAAGGCCAGTCCGTCCAGGCCGCCTGACACCCAAGCCGATCACTCCCGGCTGTTGCCGCCGCTCCCGCCTTTCTTCGCCTCGCGGACGAGAAAGCTGCTGCCGTCAGGCCAGGCCCACGGCGCACGGCCTGCAAACTTGCGCATAGCGGCTCTTATTGAAACGCGCCGCGCCGCTGCGGGCCAGCAGGATTACTCCTGCCGCCAGGCGCCAAAGCCGAAGGCCAGGTAATCGCGCTGGTAAACCGAGGCGATCAGCGCCTCAAGGTCCGCATCATAGATGTCCGCCAGCGCAATTGGCTCGTCAGGGCCCGCTTCCGGCACCGCCCCCGGCTCCATCCGCCCCAGCTTGCGGGCCAGCGCGGGCAGATCCTCGCCCATTTCATTTTCACGGATCAGCAGGTCCGGAGAGCCAAGTTCGGCAAACCCGGCCAGCGCCTGGCTCTGGGTCGCCCATTCCGCATCCAGCCGGACAGAGGTCTGCCCCGCCAGGCTGGCCTGCACGAACTCCAGAAACCCTGCAAAGGCTTCGCGGTGCTGGGCGCGCGAATAACCGGCGCCAGGGCCTTCTTCGGGAATGGGCAGCTTGAACTGCCGCCGCAGCGTATTGCGGATCTGCCGGTAACTGCCTTCACCCGCATTCAGGATCCGGCGGCAGAACACTGCATGCGCCCGCACCGCCGGGTGGCGCAGCACGGTAAAGCTGCGAAAGCCCTTGTTGCCGCGCTTCCACTGGCGCAGCTGCTTCTGGTTCATGCCCTGTATCAGCCCCTCAGGCGCCACATGGTCCAGCGCGGCCATCCACTGCACCACCCCGGCCTCCGGCCCGCCCTTCAGCGGCAGGTACAGCAGCGGCGTCGCCACCCCGGCCACATATCCCGGCACTGCCGGGCCGCGGCGCGGCTCAAAATTCGGGGTCCGGGTCAGGTTGAACCGGTCCATGCCGGCCAGCGCCGCCTGCATCTCATCAGGATTGGCCACCTTGGCCAGCACCGGCGCCGGGTTCTGCCGCTTGAGGCTTTCGTCCAGCGCCTCCAGCTGCTGCGAGCCCCCCAGCCAGCGGGCCAGCCCGTTCATCACCTCAAGACTTTGCAGATCCTCGTAGGCCACGTAGAACGCCGTCTGCCCCAGCGCCTGCAGCCGGTTCAGCAGGGTGACCTGGAAATCCTGCAGCGCCCCTACATGGACAGCGAATTCCGCCGCGTCGAACTGCGCCTTGGCCTCCTTGCGGCGCTTCACATTGGTCAGCTTCCACTGGCCGGTTTGCCGGGCGATCTTCCAGGACACATAGCTGTCCAGCGGGTTGCGGGTCAGGATGATCTTGGCGCAGCGCGGATCCTCCAGCATCAGGTCCAGCACCCGCGGGTCATGGTCATGGAAATAGCGGAAGCCCCCCAGCTTGCCGGGATCTGCCTTGACCGCCTCGATCAGCCGCGCCGGGTCCGCTTCCCGCATCGCCTGGGTCACGCCCAGGATTTCCGTGCTGTTCGGATAGCCGATGAAATGCGGGTTGAAGGCCTCTCCATGGCAGGCGAGCCCGTCAAAGGCATTCAGGTTGGTCTCCAGAAAATTGGAGCCGGTCCGCATTTCAGCGAAGACAACAAAGTAGTCAAAGGAAGCAGTAGGCATCAGGGTTTATCGCACCAGATAGGGTTTGCGCTGCGGCTTGGCAGGGCTGGCAGGGCTATGCTCCACCGGGAAATCCCCCATCAGATAGGGATGCATGCCCTGGTTCTTCAGATTCTGCAGGAACTGCCCGAAGCCTTCAAGATCGGTCATCCTGGGCGCTTCGCTCAGGTGCCGCACGGCCAGCGGGCCGATTTCGTCGATAATGGTCTGCAAGGGCTCCATCGGCGCCTCGACAAACTCCGCCATGGTCCAGATCCGCACCCGCGCCTTGGTCCATTGCGAGCGCAGGATCTGCAGCTGCTCGGCCTCCCGCTGCTGCAGCCTGGCCGCCTCCTGGCGCAGCTCGGCAAAGCTGCCGCTGGATTTGAACAGCGGGATTGCCCAGGCGCCGCTGATGACTGAGATCTGCGCGTTGGAATCCCGCGCCATCAGCCAGTTCACCGCCTGGTTGGCGCGCGGCCCGTACTGAAAGCACTGCCGCTCGCCGCGGGTGTTCCAGATCAGGCTGGTCAGGAAACTTTCCGGATTGTAGTCGCGCATGCCGGCACTGGCGTTGAGACAGCCGTTGATCAGGCTCTGCCCTTCAGAGAACGCCGCGCCCTCCGGCGCAAAGAGATGGCCATGCACCCTGGCCCCTGTTGTCCTGCCCAGCCAAGTCTCGAAATCCTCGAACAGCTCGGTAAAGCCCTGGAACACCGAATAAGGGTTGGAGGTGACACCGTTCTCCGAGCCGTGGCCGGGAAAGCGGCTTTGCATGTAAAGGCCCGCCCGGCCGCGGGTGCGCCGCTCAACCGCCTTGGCAAAGATCCGGTCGATCTTGCCGGGGTTCGGCTCGGTCCGTTTCATCGCCCCGGCGGGATCGGTCAGGAACGCCTGATAGAGCCGCTCCGCATGCGGCCAGATCTTGCGCGCGACAAAGCAATCAGACCGGCGCAGCAGCTGCAGGTGGTCGTCGTAGAAGATATGCGGCTTGCCCTGGAAGTCGAACTTGCTGAGCGTCAGCGATCGGCTTTCGATGTTGCTGGAATACTGCCGCGCCAGGGTCTGGAAGTAGCTTTCGTCCGGGATCCAGACCTTGCGGAAATAGGCGTCATAGACCGGGCGCTCCGGGTCCTCCAGAATCGCCGACAGGGTCTTGCGGGTCAGGCACCACCACTGGCTGCCCATGTGCGGCACCAGCCCGGGCGGGATCCGCCGCTTGATCCGCAGCTTGCGCTGCAGGTCCACATAGCGGTCGAACAGGTAGCGGCGCTTTTTCCACGAGAACGGGAACCGCAAAGTGAACCGTTCATGGCTGAGGCCGCCGACAATCCAGGGCACATCCGCGGTGGTTGCGCTTTCGATGAAATCGGTGTCCGGCCGCGCGGCCAGGTAATCCGCCAGTTCCTGCACCGGCCTGAGCGGCAGGCAGGAGCCCGAGGCCAGGTAGACGTGGCGCACATCCGGAAACTCCGCCAGCATCACTTCCGCCGCCGATTGCGAGGCGGCAACGATGCCCCAGGTGCCCCATTCGCAGCGGTGGCGGGCGGAAAACCGCACCAGCGGGTTGCCGTCCAGCGACTGGCGGAAGCGGTCAAAGGCGTCGCGCCGGACCTTGCGGTCCACATGCAGCACCACAGGGCAGCCGCTGGCGGTCCAGTGGCGCACCACCTGCGCCGCCCGCTCCAGCGCCGTGTGCACCAGCATGACTACCCCGACCGTGCTCATGCCCAGTTCCCTTTGGACATCAGCCCCAGGATCTCCAGCTGGCGCCAGTTAATGTATTTCTCGCTCCACTTGCACCACAGCTCCGGCTGCTCCGCCAGCTTGCCGGCATAGGCCCTGTACTCGACCGAGCCGCCGTAATGCTGGCCGCGCTGCAGCTCCTCCTCGGCCTTGGCCGTGAAGGTGTCCAGGAACTTGGTGTGCAGCAGCGCGCCGCTCGCCTTTTCGCCGCCATTGGTTTCATAGACTTGGTTCAGCCCGCGCGGCAGCAGCGCATGGGTGGAGCTGGCATAGGCGTAGCGCCGGTGCCATTTGACCAGCGGGATCTTGTTCAGCGCCGGCGCTTTCCGGGGCTGGTCGGCAAAGAACACCCGCGCCCGCGGCCCGCCCTGGATCCACAGGTTGCCGTATTCCGGATTGCGGCTGATGGTGTAATTGCCGCTGTCGAACCAATGGGCGATTTCCAGCGGGTTCTGCCCGGCCTGGTAAGGCACCTCGCCGACCCGGCCCTTGGGATAGACGTCCAGAAGCATCGCCGAGAAGCTGCGGATTGCCGAATTGTCCAGCCAGTCGGTCAGCGCCCGGATCGGCCGGGTGTCGCAGAACGGGTAGATGAAAAATTCATCCGGATCGACCACCAGCACCCAGTGCCCGTGCGCGTATTTGCGCTTCAGGTAGTTCATCCAGTCGATGCCGTACCCGGCGCGCTTGTAGCTGGCAGCGGTGTGCCACAGCGAGACATCCTCCATTCCGCTCAGGTAGGCGGCGGTGCCATCGGTTGAGCCATTGTCCACGAACAGGAAATGATTGATGCCCATGCTGCGGTAGTACTGCAGGAAATAGGGCAGCCGGATCTGCTCATTGCGCATGGTGCAGACCAGCAGGATGTCATCCGGCCGGATTGCCCCGGTATGGTCCTGCACGGGTGTCAGCTCACCGGATTTGCGCACGGCGCGGACAAGACGCCGTTTGCGCCGCAACCGCATCCGGTAAGAATCCCAAAGCCCCACGTCTACTCCAAACCATTTTCCAAGGAGCGCGCCTGCCTGCCTTAATCCCCCGGCCGGCGGCAAGTTTCCGCGCAATATGTCACGCACGCAGTGTATTAACAATGGATTTAGAAACAGTTACGAGGGCGAACGGCGCGGCTGCAACACCCGGCCCTAAGGCTACTGCCAGCTGCCCCGGGTCATCAGGCCCAACTGCTCCAGCTGACGCCAATCTTCGTATCGCACTGACCCCGGATACCAAAGATCCGGGCCAGCCATGATCCCGTCGTAATAGGCATCATAGCGTTCGGCATGAGTGAAATGCTGGCGGCGCTGTTTTTCCTCGGCCGACTTGCGGATGATTTCATCTAGGAACTTGCTGTGCAGCAGCACACCGGAGGGCAAGTTCAGCCGGGCATCAAACACCGAGTTCAGATGCCGGGGCAGCAGGGTATGGGTAGAGCTCACATAGGCAAACCGCCGGTTCCAGCGCACCAAAGGGATCTTGTGCAAATGGGGGGCAAAATCCGGGTTGTCCAAGAAAAACAGTCTCTTGCGCGGCCCACCCCGGATCGAAATCTGACCGTAGCGCTCCAGGTACTCCCAGGTGTACCCTTCCGCGTCGAACCAGTTCAGGGTCTCGAACGGATCGCCGCCAGGCGTGCAGGAATGGCTGCCTAGCCACCCCTTCGGGTACATGTCGAGCATCATCGCGCCAAAGGCGGCGACTCCATGCCGGTCCAGCCAGGCTGTCAGATCCCGCAGGCTGCGGCTGTCCGCATACGGGTAAGTCAGGATTTCATCGGCATCCGCCGTCAGGCACCAGCGCCCATGGCCGTGGCGGATCTGCAGCCAGGTCAGCCAATCGACCCCGAACCGCGACTCCCGGTAACTTGCCCGGGTCTGCCACAGTGACACATCCGGTTGCTGCGCCAGGTATTCGGTGCTGCCGTCGGTGCTGCCATTGTCGACAATCAGGAACTGCGACACGCCAGCGCTGCGGTAGTGCTCCAGGTAGAACGGCAGCCGCGTCATCTCGTTGCGCATGGTTGCAAAACAGAGAAGGGGATCCTCCGGGATATTCCGGGTGCGGTCGGCCACTTTCTGCATCTGTCGGCGGGCGCGCAGCGCACGCCACAGCATCCGCCGCCGCTTCCACCGCATCCTGTAGGCCCCGGTCAGGCCCAGAGGAGGCAGGTCAGGGGCGGCAGGTCTTGCCATTGTCAGGCCTCGTAGCGGCCAGTCTTGTGCCATTTCCAGGCGTCGGCGATCATGGATTCCAGCGTGGACCGGCGCGGCTCCCAGCCCAGCTCAGTGACAGCGCGGGTAGACCCCGACACCAGCTTGGTGCAATCGCCCGCGCGGCGCGGGCCGATATTGCAAGGCACGGCCTTCCCGGTGACAGCCTCAGCCTTGTTCATCACCTCGCACACAGAGAAGCCGCTGCCGGTGCCCAGGTTGAACACCCGGCTTCCTTTGCCGTCCTCCAGCCATTTCAGGCCCAGAACATGGGCATCCACCAGGTCGCAGACATGCACATAGTCGCGGATGCAGGTGCCGTCCGGCGTGTCGTAATCGGTGCCGAAGATGGTCAGTGCGTCGCGCTTTCCGGCAATCGCATCCAGCACCAGCGGCACCAGATGGGTCTCGGGGCGGTGGAATTCGCCCACCTCCGCCTCAGGATCAGCGCCCGCCACGTTAAAATAGCGGAAGATCACCGACCGCAGCCCGTGCGCGGCACCGAAATCCTTGAGGATGTCCTCCACCGCGCGCTTAGAGGCGCCATAGGCATTCAGCGGCAGCTGCGGCGTGTTTTCATCCAGCACCACGTTGTCGTGCTCGCCGTAGGTGGCACAGGTCGAGGAGAACACGAAGTCCAGGCAGCCCGCGGCCACCGCGGCCTCGACCAGGTTCAGCGACCCGCCGGTGTTGTTGGCCCAGTAAAGCCCTGGCTCGTTCATCGCGTCACCAACCTGGCTGAGCGCCGCAAAATGCATCACCGCGGCCGGCTGGTATCTGGCAAACAACTCATCCAGCCGCGCCCGGTCGTTCAGGTCGCCTTTCTCGAACGGGCCGAATTTGACCGCATCCTGCCAGCCGGTCACCAGGTTGTCATAGGTCACGGGCGTATAGCCCGCCGCCTTCAGCGCCTTGCAAGCGTGCGAGCCGATATATCCGGCACCGCCGGTCACGAGGATATTGGTCACTGTCTCTGCCCCATGCTGGGCCGCCCTGCAACGGGCGGCCACAGTGGTTATTGCGCGGCCTTGCCGACCTGCGCGATCTCGGTGATGTAGCTCATCAGGTCGTCCCGCAGCTCATCCCGCGCCAGCGCAAAGGCCACGGTCGCCTGCAGGAAGCCGGCCTTGGATCCGCAATCGAACCGCTGGCCGTTGAAACGGTATCCGTAAACCGGCACGTCCTGGGCAATATCCTCGGCAATTGCATCGGTCAGCTGGATCTCGCCGCCTGCACCCTGCTTCATCTTGTTGAGGTTCTTCAGAACCGAGGGCGCCAGGATATAGCGGCCGATCACCGCCAGGTTCGACGGCGCGTCCTCCATCTTGGGCTTCTCCACCATGCCGTTGGCAGCAACCACCTGGCCCATGTCCTCTTTCACATCAAGCACGCCGTAAGACGAAGTCTTCTCCCGCGGGACTTCCATCGCCGCAACCATGTTGCCGCCGGTTTCCTCATAGGCCTCGACCATCTGCTTCAGGCAGGGCGTTTCCGCCGCGATCACGTCATCCGGAAGAATCACGGCAAAGGGCTCATTGGCAATCAGGCGGCGGGCGCACCAGACCGCATGGCCCAGGCCCAGCGCCTTGTGCTGGCGGATATAGGCAATCGCGCCGGATTCCATATCCGTGCTCTTCAGGATCTCCAGCAGATCGTCCTTGCCCTTCTTGCGCAGCTCCTGCTCCAGAACCGGCGAGTGGTCAAAGTAATCCTCCAGCGCGCCTTTGCCGCGGGAGGTTACAAAGATGAACTCCTTGATCCCGGCAGCGCGCGCCTCGTCGATGGCATATTGCACCAGCGGCCGGTCGACCAGGGTCATGATTTCCTTGGGAACCGATTTGGTTGCCGGCAGGAACCGGGTTCCCAAGCCTGCAACCGGAAAAATCGCTTTGGTTACTTTTTTACGCATGTCGTTCTCTCTGCACTCAAATTCCCGGGGCGGCGGTTGATGCCCGTTTTTGCCGCGGGGCGCAGGCGCATCTCACGCCCGGCGGTCTCCAGCAAAAGCTGCTGCGGCTGTCTGCTGCCGCCCGGCAGCACCAATACGCAACTTACGCGTGCGCATGTCTGACTTCATTACCATACTCCAGTCACTCGTGCCCCATTTTCTTCATCATGGCCTCCAGGCGCGGCACATCTTCCGGGTTGTTCAGCTCCCAGAATTCGCGCCCGCGCGCGTCAACCTCAACACACAGCACCTTGCGCCCGTTTTCCAGAAACCGCAGCTGCTCCAGCCCTTCGAGCCGTTCCAGCGGCCCTGTATCCCAGCCAGAATACGCTGCCAAGGCATCCGGACGGTAGGCATAGACTCCGACATGATGAAAGACCGGCGTGTTTTCGCCATCCCCGTATACCTGTCCGCAATAAGGCACCACCTCCTTGGAGAAGTAGAGCGCACTGTGGTCCGCGGCAAATACCGCGGTGGTGCCGCCGACCCGGCCGGCCTTGCGGTCCGCCAGCAGGCTGTTCAGCGTCTCGCCGTTGCAGCACAGCACCGGTGTTGCCAGCCCCATGCCGGGAGCCGCCCGCAGCCCTGCGACCAGATCCTCGACAAACCAATGCGGGGTCAGCGGCGCGTCGCCCTGAAGGTTCACCACGATCTCATAGCCGCCGCCCAGCGCGGCATGCGCCTCGGCGCAGCGCTCGGTGCCATTGGCGCAAGACTCCGAGGTCATCACCACTTCGGCGCCGAACGCCTCCGCCGCCTCCCTGATCCGGTCGTCATCCGTCGCCACAACCACCCGGTCCACACCCTGCACCGAACAGGCCGCCCGCCAGGAGCGTTCGACCAGCGAGCGTTTCTCGCCAGTAGCCCCTGTCAACGGCACCAGCGGCTTGCCGGGATAGCGGGTGGAGGCATAGCGGGCGGGGATGACGATCAGAACGGACATCAGGCTTCCTTCAGTTCCACGGCCGGGGCATAGGCAATAAAGAACGGGTTCGCATAGCCCTCTTTACCGTAGGCGAGCGGGGTGTGATCGTCAAAACGCACCACCTTGCCGCCCGCACCCGCCAGCACCGCATGGCCTGCGGCAGTGTCCCACTCCATGGTGCGGCCGACGCGCGGGTAGATGTCCGCCTCGCCGGTGGCCACCAGGCAGAACTTCAGCGAGGAGCCGGCGCTCTTGCTGTCCTTCACATTGTACTTGCCGATGTAGTCATCGGTGGCCTGATCGCGGTGCGACTTCGACGCCACCACCATCAGCGCGGAATTGTCGCTGTCCGCAACCCGGATCGCGCGGGTTTCGCCGATGGTCTCCGGATCAAAGGCGCCGGTCTCCTCGACCGCGCTGCCATCGGCCAGGGTAAAGAACATCCGCTGCCGCGCAGGCGCATAAACCACGCCGCGGGTCGGCACGCCCTTCTCCACCAGCGCGATATTGACGGTGAAATCGCCGCGGCGGTGGATGAATTCCTTGGTGCCGTCCAGCGGATCGACGATCAGGAAGGTGTCGCCGCGCTCCTTGTGCGACGCAGCTTGCTCCTCGGTGACCAGCATCATGTCCGGAAACGCCGCCCGCAGCCCTGCCGAGATCAGCGCATCCGCCGCCTCATCCGCTTCGGTTACCGGGCTGTCGTCGGATTTCACCTTCACGTCGAAATCGTCGGAGTTGTAGATTTCCATGATCTTCGCACCGGCCTCAATGGCCAGGCGGCGGATCACGGGCACCAGGTCGTCATAGGTCACACGCATCTCCCCAACACGGGTTTAATTGAAAATTTGCCTCTTGCCCCTTATGATGCCCGGACAGCAGAACGGCAAGCAGCCGCATCACATTCGAGCAGAGAACGCAGGTTCATGTTTCAGCAGCGCACCCAGCCTTCGCGGATGTCCGGATTCTTCACCTTGTCCGAGGTGGTGTTCCATTCCGTCGTGCGCAGTGTCCGCTCCAAGCACAACAACGCCTTTATCGCGCTTGGCCTGAACCTGCTGCAGACGGTTCTGTTCGTCCTGGCCTTCTATGTGATGTTTGCGGTGCTGGGCATGCGCGGCTCCGCCATCCGCGGCGACTTCCTGCTCTACGTGATGTCCGGCGTCTTCCTCTTCATGGTGCACACCAAGACCGTCAGCGCGGTTTCCGGCGCCGAAGGGCCCAGCAGCCCGATGATGCAGCACGCGCCGATGAACACGATGGTCGCCATTCTGTCGGCGGCAATCGGCGCGCTGTACATTCAGGTGCTGTCGCTGTTCACCATTCTGTTTGTCTACCATGTCGCCTTCACCCCCCTGCATATCGAGGAGCCGGTTCCCGCCTTCGGCATGGTTCTGCTGGCGTGGATAACAGGCGCCGGTGTGGGGTTGGTGTTCCTGGTGCTGAAACCCTGGGCGCCCAGCTTTGTCGGCATCCTGACGATGATCTACCAGCGCGCCAACATGATCGCTTCGGGCAAGATGTTCCTGGCCAACACGCTGCCCAGCTTCATGCTCGCCATGTTCGACTGGAACCCGCTGTTTCACTGCATTGATCAGTCGCGGGGGTACGTGTTCATCAACTACAACCCGCATTTCAGCTCCTGGCAGTATGCCGCATGGATCGCGCTGGTGCTGATCGTCGTCGGCCTGATGGGCGAATTCTACACCCGCCGCCAGGTCTCCCTCAGCTGGAGCGCGCGGCGGTGAGGAAACGCTTCGCTGCTGCCCTCCTCTGGCTGGCCTGCGCGGCCCTGCCGGCAGCGGCGCAGGAGTTTCCGGCACTTTATTCCGTTGCCGGCGTGGCAGCTGACGACGTGCTGAATGTCCGCAGCGCCCCGTCGGCAGGTGCAGAAATCATTGGCAGCCTGGCGCCTGACCAGACCGGGGTCGAGGTGGTGCTGGCAGATGACAGCGGCAAATGGGGGCTGGTCAACATCGGCGAGCGCTCCGGCTGGGCCGCGCTGCGGTTTCTTGACCTGGAAGCCAGTTCGGATTGGCACAGGCGGCAGGATCAGCCTTTGGACTGTTTCGGAACCGAACCATTCTGGTCCCTCACTCTGGACGAGACGCCAACCCTCTCCACCCCGGACAGGCCCGGCACCGCCTTTACCCTGCAGGCACGGGAGCCCGCGGCGGGCCGCAGCGGCAAGTCCGGCTTCTATGCCGCCGGCCAGACAGGCAGCGGGCTGTCCGGGCCAGAGCCGGCCGGCATCTTCGGCACCCTCACCTCAGGGCAATGTTCAGACGGCATGTCGGACCGGACCTACGGCATCGCAATCGACCTGCTGCACCTGCGCGGCGCAGGCAAGATGGACCTTCTGACCGGCTGCTGCTCGCTGGCGCCCTAGGCGGCCAGCCCCAAGACTTTTCAGCAAAAGTCTTGGCAAACGTTTTCCTCAAGACTTTTGCCCCGCCGGCATCACGTTACCACCCGCAGCGTCAGATTGATCCGCCCGCCCTTGGGCAGCAGACGCGAGGACTTGAATCGGATCCGGTCCACCCCGTGATAGGTGAGCCGCGCCTCGCCGCCCATCACCACCACATCGCCCGAGCTCAGCCAGACCGATTCCGTCTTGCCGCCGCGGGTCCGGTTGCCGATCCGGAACAGCCCGTCATCGCCCAGGGACACCGACACAACAGGATAGGAAAAATCCGCCTCGTCCTTGTCCTGGTGCAGCCCCATCCGGGCACCCTCGCCGTAGTAATTGAGCAGGCAGCATTCCGGCTGCCGCTCCAGGCCGGTCAGCGCATCCCAGATCTGCAGCACCTCGCCCGGGATCTCAGGCCAGGCGCGGCCCGAAGGGTGCGCCTCGGCGTAACGGTAGCCCCTGGCATCCGAATACCACCCGAACCGCCCGGCTGAGGTCATCCGCACCGACATCTGCCCGCCGCCCGGCACCTTTGGCGAGAACAAGGGCGCCGCCTTCAGCACCGGCCGCAGGCTTTCGATCAGCGCCGCCTGTTTGCCCGGGTCCAGATACCCCTTGTGAACATCGAATCCGCGCACCCGCAAAAGGGTCATTGCCGTTCATCCATCCTTAACTGCAACCCTTGCAAAAAACCGCATTGATTCACGCCCGCGGGCGTGCCTGAGCGCTTGCAGGGCCGATTTCACGTCCCTATATACGCCGGGACGCGGCAAGGTGCAGACCAAACCGCAAATCAATCGGGGCCGGGATGCCGCAACGGGTTCAGGCCTCGGGTAATCGCCTTGAGTAGTAAAAAGGGATCGAAAATGAGCAAAGTTATCGGAATCGACCTGGGCACCACCAACTCCTGCGTGGCCATTATGGACGGCTCCCAGCCCCGCGTGATCGAGAACGCCGAGGGCGCCCGCACCACCCCGTCGATCGTCGCCTTCACCGACGACGAGCGGCTGGTCGGCCAGCCGGCCAAACGCCAGGCGGTGACAAACCCCGACAACACCATCTTCGGCGTCAAGCGCCTGATCGGCCGCCGGTTCGACGACGCGGCCGTCGCCAAGGACAAGAAAATGGTGCCGTTCTCCATCGTGAACGGCGGCAACGGCGACGCATGGGTCGAAGCCAAGGGTGAGAAATACTCCCCGTCGCAAATCTCCGCCTTCACCCTGGGCAAGATGAAGGAAACCGCGGAGTCCTACCTGGGCGAGGAAGTCACCCAGGCGGTGATCACCGTGCCCGCCTACTTCAACGACGCCCAGCGTCAGGCCACCAAAGACGCCGGCAAGATCGCCGGCCTCGAAGTGCTGCGCATCATCAACGAGCCGACCGCGGCTGCGCTGGCCTACGGCCTCGACAAGGAAAACACCCAGACCATCGCCGTCTATGACCTCGGCGGCGGCACCTTCGACGTGACCATCCTGGAAATCGACGACGGCCTGTTCGAAGTGAAGTCGACCAACGGCGACACCTTCCTGGGCGGCGAAGACTTCGACATGCGCATCGTCAACTACCTGGCGGATGAGTTCAAAAAGGAAAACGGCGTCGATCTGTCCAAGGACAAGATGGCCCTGCAGCGCCTGAAAGAAGCCGCTGAAAAAGCCAAGATCGAACTGTCCTCCACCTCGCAGACCGAGATCAACCAGCCGTTCATCTCGATGGACCCGTCCTCGGGCCAGCCGCTGCACATGGTGATGAAGCTGACCCGCGCCAAGCTGGAAAGCCTGGTCTCCGACCTGATCAAGCGTTCGATGGATCCGTGCAAGGCGGCCCTCAAGGACGCAGGCCTGTCCGCCTCCGACATTGACGAGGTGGTTCTGGTCGGCGGTATGACCCGGATGCCGAAAGTCATCGAAGAGGTCTCCAAGTTCTTCGGCAAGGAGCCGCACAAGGGTGTGAACCCGGATGAAGTGGTTGCCATGGGCGCCGCCATCCAGGCCGGCGTTCTGCAGGGCGACGTCAAGGACGTGGTGCTGCTCGACGTGACCCCACTGTCGCTGGGCATCGAAACCCTGGGCGGCGTGTTCACCCGCCTGATCGACCGCAACACCACCATCCCGACCAAGAAGTCGCAGGTGTTCTCGACCGCGGAAGACAACCAGAACGCCGTGACCATCCGCGTGTTCCAGGGCGAGCGTGAAATGGCTGCCGACAACAAGATGCTCGGCCAGTTCAACCTCGAGGAAATCCCGCCGGCACCGCGCGGCATGCCGCAGATCGAAGTGACCTTCGACATCGACGCCAACGGCATCGTGTCGGTCGGCGCCAAGGACAAGGCGACCGGCAAGGAACAGCAGATCACCATCCAGGCATCGGGCGGCCTCTCCGACGAGGACATCGAAAAGATGGTCAAGGACGCCGAGGACAACGCCGAGGCGGACAAGGAACGCCGCGAGCTGATCGAAGCCAAGAACCAGGCCGAATCGCTGATCCACTCGACCGAGAAATCGGTGGAAGAGCATGGCGACAAGGTCGATCCGTCCACCGTCGAGGTGATCGAGCTGGCCGTGGCCGCGCTGAAGGACGATCTGGAAAACGAGAAATCGACCGCCGAGAAGATCAAATCCGGCATCCAGAACGTCACTGAGGCCGCCATGAAGCTGGGCGAGGCGATCTACAAGGCGCAGGCTGAAGAAGGCGGCGACGATGAGCCCGCAGCCGCAGATGAGACCGCAGGCCCCGGCGATGACGACATCGTTGACGCCGAATTCGAAGACCTGGACGACGACAAGCGCTAACGCCTGACCACTCAGGCCAAGGCGGGCCGGTCCGAACCCCGGACCGGCCCATTTTCGTTGAGGCAGATGGGGTAACCGATGTCAAAACGTGACTATTACGACGTTCTGGGCGTGGCCAAAGGCGCCAGCGCAGACGAAATCAAAAAAGGCTTCCGCAAGAAAGCCAAGGAACTGCACCCCGACCGGAACAAGGACAATCCGGACGCCGAGGCGCAGTTCAAGGAGGCCAACGAGGCCTATGACGTCCTGAAGGACGCCGACAAGAAGGCAGCCTACGACCGCTTTGGCCATGCCGCCTTTGAAAACGGCATGGGCGGCGGCCAGCGCGGCGGCGGCCAGGGCTTTGGCGGCGGCGATTTCTCTTCCGCCTTCTCCGACGTGTTCGACGACCTGTTCGGCGACTTCATGGGCGGCCAGCGCGGCGGTGCTGGCGGACGCCAGCGGGCTTCCCGCGGTGCCGACCTGCGCTACAACCTGCGCGTCTCGCTGGAGGAAGCCTTTGGCGGCCTGCACAAGACCATCAAAGTGCCGGCCTCGGTCTCCTGCACCTCCTGCGAGGGCACCGGCGCCGAAGGCGGCGTGGAACCCACCACCTGTCCCACTTGCTCCGGCATGGGCAAGGTCCGCGCGCAGCAGGGTTTCTTTACCGTTGAACGCACTTGCCCGACCTGTTCGGGCCTGGGCCAGATCATCAAGAACCCGTGCAAATCCTGCCACGGCCACGGCCGGGTAGAGAAAGACCGCTCGCTGTCCGTGAACATTCCGGCAGGCGTGGAAACCGGCACCCGCATCCGCCTGGCAGGCGAAGGCGAAGCCGGCCTGCGCGGCGGCCCTCCGGGCGATCTCTACATCTTTGTCGAGGTCTCGCCGCACAAGCTGTTCGAGCGTGACGGCAACAACCTTTACTGCCGGGTGCCGGTCAGCATGGCCAAGGCGGCGCTTGGCGGCTCCATCGAGGTGCCGACCATCGACGGCGGCCGCGGCCGGGTGCAGATCCCCGAGGGCAGCCAGTCCGGCCGCCAGATGCGCCTGCGCGGCAAAGGCATGCCGGCGCTGCGCGGCGGTGCCACCGGCGACATGTTCATCGAACTGGCGGTGGAAACCCCGATGAACCTCACCGCCCGCCAGAAGGAGCTTCTGCGCGAGTTTGAGGAGATCTCCGAGGAGAACACCAACCCCGAATCCCGCAGCTTCTTCTCTTCGGTGAAAAGCTTCTGGGACGGGATGAAGGGGTGAGCAAGCTCCCCGGAAACGCTCCGGGGGAGCGTTTCGCTTGCGAACGGGCGGAGCCCCGGCCACTAGCCTAAAACGCCTCGATCAAAAGCGCCCCAATCCGGGGCGCTTTTCTTTTGCGCATCCTTTACGCAGGCTACAGCCCAAACGCCTTACGCCCCGCTGCGGCGGTGCACAGGGGGTGTACAGGGGGTGCACGCCTGTCACCCCCCCGCTGCTGCCCTGCGGCCGCTCCGCCACGGCACCTATTAACACTTCCTCAACCATGATGGCGGCACCATGGCGCCATGGCACAGGACCCCGCATTCGAGGACGTCTCCCTGCCGCTGTTCCCCGGCAGCGAGGAGGCTCCTGCGGCCCCGATCTCCCCCGGCCGCCTGCCCTCCTACATCAAGGACCACCGCGCCCGCCTGCGGGAGCGTTTCATGGCCGGCGGCGCCGCGGCGATGCCGGATTACGAACTGTTGGAACTGGTCCTGTTCCGCTCCATCCCGCGCCGCGACGTGAAACCCTTGGCGCGGCAACTGCTTGATACCTTTGGAGATTTCAACCGCGTTGTGACAGCCCCACCGGAACGGCTGGCGCAAGTGACGGGCATCGGCGACGCGGTCATCACTGACCTCAAGGTGCTGGAGGCCGCCGCCCACCGCATGGCCCGCGCCCGGGTGATTCAGCGCCAGGTGATCTCCAGCTGGGACGCCCTTCTGGACTATTGCCACACCACCATGGCCCACCGCGAAACCGAACAGTTCCGCATCCTTTTCCTGGACCGCAAGAACGTGCTGATCGCCGACGAGGAACAGGGCCGCGGCACCGTCGACCACGTGCCCGTATACCCCCGCGAGGTCGCCAAACGCGCCCTGGAACTCAACGCCAGCGCCTTGATTCTGGTGCATAATCATCCGTCCGGCGACCCCACCCCCTCGGACAGCGACATCGGCATGACAGATCAGATCCAGGCCGCTTTGATTGCGCTGGGAATCACCCTGCATGACCATCTCATCATCGGAAAATCCACCGAACTCAGCTTCCGCGCCCGGGGCTACCTGTAGCGGTTTCTGGCGTCATCATCAGCGGTTCAGGGAGGAAGTGGTGAGCCGTGCAGGATTCGAACCTGCGACCCACTGATTAAAAGTCAGTTGCTCTACCAACTGAGCTAACGGCCCACTTCTTCGTCGCGGTCTAAGTGTTTTCTCCAGAAGGTTCAAGCACTTATTTCGCTTTGGTCCGGCGCGGCGGTGTGTGTCACGCTGTCCCGATAGGCGGCGTATCTAGGGCCAGTGCGGCGGGGGGTCAACCCCTTTTTTCAACTTTTCTCAGCGAAGGCTGGATTCATCTCCGCGCCGGGTCTATATGCCCGCCATGAGCACCTCGGCAGACACAAAACTCCCCTTCATGAAGATGCACGGGCTGGGCAACGACTTCGTCGTTGTCGACGCGCGCGCGCAGGATATTGCCATCACCCCGGCGATGGCCAAGGGAATCGCGCACCGCCAGTTCGGCGTCGGCTTCGACCAGCTGACGGTGATTTCGCACGGCCCGGGCGACGCGCATCTGACTTTCTACAATGCCGACGGCTCCACCTCCGCGGCCTGCGGCAATGCCACCCGCTGCATTGCCCGTCACCTGATCCTGGAAACCGGCAAACCGGAGCTGCACCTGACCACCGACCGCGGCGACCTTTATGCCCGCGACGCCGGCAACGGGCTCACTTCCGTCAACATGGGGGCGCCGCAGCTGGACTGGCAGGACATTCCCCTGGCCGAGGAAGCGGACACGCTGGAACTGCCGATCGAGGGCGGCCCCACAGCCACCGGCATGGGCAACCCCCATTGCACCTTCTTTGTCGAAGACGCAGAGGTCATTCCGCTGGAGGAATTCGGCCAGCGCTATGAGCACCACCCGCTCTACCCGCAGCGCACCAATGTGCAGGTTGCCCAGGTGACCGGCCCCGACCGCATCCGCATGCGGGTCTGGGAGCGGGGTGTGGGGGTGACACTGGCTTCCGGCTCCTCCTCCTGCGCAACAGCCGTTGCAGCCGCACGGCGCGGGCTGACGGGCCGCAAGGTGCAGATCGACCTGGACGGCGGCACCCTGTGGATCGACTGGGCCGAGGACGGCGTCTGGATGACCGGCCCGACCATGCATGTGTTCGACGGCACCTTCACCCGTGAATTCCTGGAGTCGCTGGCATGAGCGTGCCCAAGTTCACCACCCTCGGCTGCCGTCTAAACGCCTATGAGACCGAGGCGATGAAAGAGCTGAGCCAGCAGGCGGGCCTGGAAAACGCCGTGGTGGTCAACACCTGCGCTGTGACCGCTGAGGCCGTGCGCAAGGCGCGCCAGGAGATCCGCAAGCTGCGCCGCGAAAATCCGGAGGCGCCGATCATCGTGACCGGCTGCGCGGCCCAGACCGAGCCGGAAACCTTTGCCTCTATGGAAGAGGTCACCCGCGTCATCGGCAATACCGAGAAGATGCAGGCCGAGACCTGGCAGCAGATCGCCAAGGGCCCGGATTTCATCGGGACGACGGAGAAAGTCCAGGTCGACGACATCATGTCGGTGACGGAGACTGCAGGCCACCTGATCGACGGTTTCGGCACCCGCAGCCGCGCCTATGTGCAGGTCCAGAACGGCTGCGACCACCGCTGCACCTTCTGCATCATCCCCTACGGCCGCGGCAACTCCCGCTCGGTCCCTGCCGGTGTGGTGATCGACCAGATCAAGCGGCTGGTGGACAGGGGCTACAACGAGGTGGTTCTGACCGGCGTGGACCTGACCTCCTGGGGCGCCGATCTGCCCGCACAGCCCCGCCTGGGCGACCTAGTGATGCGGATCCTGAAACTGGCGCCGGACCTGCCGCGGCTGCGCATCTCCTCGATCGATTCGATTGAGGCGGACGAAAACCTGATGCAGGCGATTGCCACCGAACCGCGGCTGATGCCGCATCTGCACCTGTCGCTGCAGCACGGCGACGATCTGATCTTGAAACGCATGGCCCGGCGCCACCTGCGCGACGACGCCATTGCGTTTTGCGAGGAAGCCCGCCGGCTGCGCCCGGAGATGACCTTTGGCGCCGACATCATCGCGGGCTTCCCGACCGAGTCTGACGCTCATTTCGAAAACTCGCTGAAACTGGTCACCGACTGCGACCTGACCTGGCTTCACGTCTTCCCTTATTCCAAGCGCGAGGGCACCCCGGCGGCGAAGATCCCGAACCAGGTGAACGGCAATGTGATCAAGGAGCGCGCCGCCCGCTTGCGCGCCGCCGGCGACGCGCAGGTCAGCCGCCATCTGGCAGAGCAGGTCGGCAAGACCCACCGCATCCTGATGGAAAACCTGCACATGGGCCGCACCGAGCAGTTCACCGAGGTGGCATTTGCGAAGCCGCAGGAAGAAGGCCGGATTGTCAGTGCAGTGATTGCCGGCGTTGAGGGCCACCAGCTGGTGGCTTGAACCGGACAGGAATTGCCAACACCAGGCTTTCCCGCTAAATATCAAAGCACGGTCCCGGATACCTGCCGCTCGCGGCCTCTGGCCATGGTGAAATCCGGACAAGGTTTATCCTGACGCCTGGGTGCATACCCGGACAGCAACGCGAGCCCTGTCTGCAACGGCATTAGCACCCTTTTGCGAAAGGACCTTCCATGCAGACAAACTCTGCCCTTCCTTCTGTTGCGCAGCTCAAAGCCGAAGCACGGCTGCTGCGCAAGCATTCCGAAGCCCAGTGCCAGCCCATCAGCCACAGCACCGCCTTGGAGCGAATTGCCCAGTATTACGGCTTCCGCGACTGGAACACTCTCAGCGCCCGTGCTTCCAACGCGCCGGAGCTGCAGGTGGGGATGCGGGTCAAAGGGCGCTACCTAGGCCAGCCCTTCACCGGCTATGTCCACGGGCTGACAGCCTGCGGCAGCAACGGCCACCGCAGGATCACCCTGCAATTCGACACGCCGGTGGACGTGGTCCAGTTCGACAGCTTCTCGTCCTGGCGGCACCGGGTATCCGCGGTCATCAATGCGGACGACCGCTCGCCGCAGAAGACCTCCAACGGCCTTCCGCATCTGACGGTCAGCCCGCTGGCCTAGGCCGCCAAGCACGCCCCCAGCAATGAAAAACCCCCGCAAGTGGCACTTGCGGGGGTTTGATGTTTCAGCGCTGTCAGCCGCCGGGGATCAGTGCTTGCCCTTGTGCGGCGCCCACAGGCGCTTGTTGGTCAGATACAGCATTACCGACAGCAGGGTCAGGAACAGCACGCCGACAAAACCGGCCTGCTTGCGGGCCATCATCTTGGGCTCGGCGGTCCACATCAGGAAAGCCGCGACGTCCTGCGCCATGGCGTCCACGTCGTTGGCGTGGCCGTCTGCGAATTCCACCTGCTCGTCCGACAGCGGCGGCGCCATCGAGATCCAGCCGCCCGGGAAGGCGGTGTTCTCATAGAAGATGGTGCCAGCCTCTTCCTTTTCCTCTCCGGTGTAGCCGGCCAGCAGCGAGGCGATGTATTCGGCACCGCCCATGCCCTTGAACAGCTGGTTGATGCCCAGGCCGTAGGGGCCGTGGAAACCCGCACGCGCCTTAGCCATCATGCTGAGGTCCGGGGCGCCGGCGTTGTTGTTCTCCGGGAAATTGTCGACCGGCTTGGCCGGGCGGTCCTCATCCAGTTCCGGATCGTAGACGCTGAAGTTGTCAGCTGCGTAGGCACGCACCTGGTCTTCCGGCATCTGCGGGCCGCCCTCGTCCGACAGGGTGCGGATCGGCACCAGCTTCAGCCCGTGGCAGGCTGCGCAGACTTCGGTGTAGATCTGCAGGCCGCGCTGCAGCTGATTGCGGTCGTAGGTGCCGAACGGCCCTTCGAACGAGAAGGCGTAGTCGGTGATGTGCTGCTCGCCGCCGCCTGCTGCGTAAGACGCAGCAGGGATCATGGCCAGAGCGAAGGCGGCACCGGTTGCCAGTTTCTTGAACATTGTCAGGTGTTCCTTCTTCTTACTCGGCAGGAGTGGCGTCTGCAGAAGACTTCTTGCCGTAGTGGGCGTCGAAATCCTCTTCGATGGTTGCGGGCTGAGCCAGCGGCTTCTCGATCACGCCCAGCAGCGGCAGAATCACGAAGAAGTAGCCGAACCAGTAGGCCGATGCGATCAGCGAGAACGATGCATAGGGCTCTTCCGCCGGCATCGCACCCAGCCACATCAGGGCAAAGAAGTCGACGACCAGCAGCGCAAACCACCATTTGAACATCGGACGGTAACGGCCCGAACGCACGTTGGAGGTGTCCAGCCAAGGCGCCAGCGCCATGGCCAGGATCGCGCCGAACATGGCGATCACGCCGAAGAACTTCGCGTCCACGATGCCGCCGGTGATGAAGGAGGCAAACTGCACCACCCAGACCTCGGAGGTGAAGGCGCGCAGGATCGCGTAGAACGGCAGGAAGTACCATTCCGGAACGATGTGCGCCGGGGTCACCAGCGGGTTGGCTTCGATGTAGTTGTCCGGGTGGCCCAGGTAGTTCGGCATGAAGCCGACGATGGCCCAGAACACAACCAGCACAACAGCCAGGCCCAGGAAGTCCTTGATCACGAAGTACGGCCAGAACGGCAGGGTGTCTTTCTTGGCTTCTTCCTTGGATCCCTTACGGACATCAACACCGGTGGGGTTGTTGTTGCCGGTGGTGTGGAAGGCCCAGATGTGCACGATCACCAGCGCTGCAATCACGAAGGGCAGCAGGTAGTGCAGCGAGAAGAAGCGGTTCAGAGTGGCGTTGTCCACCGCCGGCCCGCCCAAGAGCCAGGTCTGGATTGCTTCGCCGATGAACGGGATCGCGCCGAACAGGCCGGTAATAACGGTTGCACCCCAGAAGGACATCTGGCCCCAGGGCAGCACGTAGCCCATGAAGGCGGTGCCCATCATCATCAGATAGATCAGCATGCCGACGATCCAGGTGATCTCGCGGGGCGCCTTGTAGGAGCCGTAGTACAGGCCGCGGAAGATGTGGATGTAGACAGCAACAAAGAACAGCGAGGCGCCGTTCATGTGAAGGTAGCGCAGCATGTGGCCGCCGTTCACATTGCGCATGATGTGCTCGACGCTGGCAAAGGCCATGTCGACATGCGGGGTGTAGTGCATCACCAGAACGATGCCGGTGACGATTTGCAGCGCCAGGCAGAAGGCCAGGACGATGCCCCAGATCCACCACCAGTTCAGGTTCTTGGGGGTGGGGATCATGATGGTGTCATAGATCAGGCCGACGATGGGCAGGCGGCTGTGCAGCCACTTTTCTGCGCCTGTCTTCGGCTCGTAATGGTCGTGCGGAATACCGGACATGAGCGCGTTTCCTTATCCCAGCTTGATGGTGTTGGCGTCGGTGAACTCAGCCACCGGCACGTGCAGGTTCTCAGGCGCCGGGCCTTTGCGGATGCGGCCTGCGGTGTCGTAGTGCGAGCCGTGGCAGGGGCAGAACCAGCCGTTGAATTCGCCGGCGCCGTCGCCCAGCGGCACACAGCCGAGGTGGGTGCAAACACCCATCATCACCAGCCATTCGCCGGCGTCGTCCATGGTGCGGTTGACGTCAGCCGCGTCGGTGCCCGGCTTGTTCGGGTTTTCCGACCGCGGGTCGATCAGCTCGGACAGCTCCACGGCACGGGCCTGCTCGATCTCTTCCTGGGTGCGGCGGCGGATAAACACCGGCTTGCCCAGGAACATGACCGAGATCTGCGTGCCAACTTCCACGCCGCTGACATCGACCAGGATCGAGGACAGCGCTTTCACGTCGGCGGAGGGGTTCATCTGGTTGACCAGGGGCCATACGGCGGCACCCGCGGTCACTGCCCCGGCGCCGGCAGTGGCGTAGTAGAGGAAATCTCTCCGGGTTCCTTCGTGGTCTTCTGCGTGGGACACGAGGTTTTCTCCAATTCCAGCGCCCGTTTAGGGCAAACATGCGCATGCACCGCGATTGCTCGCAGTGACTCAGGCGCGTGTCTAGCGGGGAGAAAGCAATTCGTCCAGCGGTCATGGGCGCGCAGAAAGCCGCAGACAGCAATTCTGTCACGCCTGTGTGACAGTGCCGCACCCATATCTGTGCGGCACATGCATGTTTCAAGGGCCGGCGCTCAGGCCGCAGGCGGTTTTGTCGCCTGCATTGCCGGGCGCGATTCGAAACCGGCAAACCAGTCCGCCAGCGCCTCGTTGCCCTGGCGCCAGTTTGTATCCGGGTGGCGGAAGTCCACATAGGCCAGCGCACAGGCCACTGCGATCTGGCCTATGTCCAGCGGCCCCTGCAGCTGGCTCATCCAGCGCGCGTTGAGCGCGGCGCAGCCGCCCAGCACCTTGCCCTGCTGCGCCTCCAGCCAGCTGTCCCACTGTTTTTCCTCGGGACGCAGCCGTTTTTCATAGGACATCAGCACCGCCGCATCCATGATCCCGTCGGCGGTGGCCTCCAGCACCATGCTGTCCCAGCCGCCGCTGTACAGCCTGCCGCCTGCGCGGTCGTCCAGATAGGCGCAGATCACCCGGCTGTCGTAAAGCGCCGGCCCGTCGTTGCGCTCCAGCGCCGGGATCTTGGCGAGCGGGTTGCTGGCCTTCACATCCGGACTGGGGCTGAGAGGGGTGGTTGTGACATCCTGGATCTCGACCTCTTCCAGCTGCCCGGTTTCATGCAGCAGCACCACAACCTTGCGGGCAAAAGGGGATGCTTGGGAATACGTGAGCCTCATGGGAAATCCTCCGCTGTTTGGCCGCAGCCTACTGCAAGCCGGGCTGAGGGGAAGGGCCAATTTCCGCGCTGTGTTAAGCTGGATTTGTGCAGCAAGCGAAGGGAGGCCCCCAATGATCATGCGGATATTCCAGGTTGTGATCCGGCCCGGCAAGGAAGCCGAGTTCAGCAAGTTCTTTCATGAAACCGCGATTCCGCTGATGAAGGGCACCGACGGCATCGTCTCGGTGCTGCCGGGAGCGCCGCGTGCCGAAACCCCGCGGGAGTTCAGCTTTGTGATGGTCTGGAAGGATCTGGCCTCGCTCAAGGCATTCGTGGGCGAGGATTACACCAGCCCCCACATCGACCCCGCAGAGGCCGAACTGGTCGAGTCGCGCACCATCAGGCACTATGACCTGGTTGAAACCTGACGCATCAGCGCTGCCAGCTCCTCCAGCTCCGCACCGGTGCCGCCGGCGATCTTTTCCGCCGCTGCGGCGCGCGCGGCCTCCGGTTTGTTCTGGCTCAGCTTCCAGGTGCCATCGGCACCGGAGATCCGCATCCGGGCGGGCACGATCATACGCATCATCCGCGCCAGCGCCTCTGCGTCCATCTTGCCGGTGGTCCAGGGCGGCTTCGGCGCCAGCCGCGCCTCATAAAAGGCCGACTGCCGGTCCAGCAGCCCGCGCAGCTCCTCATCCGGGCGCAGTTCCAACTCTCCGGTCAAATGCACCGCGACATAATTCCAGGTCGGCACCTGGTCCGGCACCCCGTACCAGTCCGGCGACACGTAGCCGTCCGGCCCGCTGACGGCGATCTTCGCCGGGCGCGCTTCCTTCAGCGCCCGCACAATCGGGTTGGATCGCACCAGATGCAGGTCCGCCCACGCCCCATCCTGCGAAATCAGGAACGGCACATGGCTGATCAGCGGCGCCTCCGCTGCGGAGACAGCCAGCACGCCAAAGCCCCGCGCTCGGGCAAATGCCAGGTTCTGCGCGGTATCAGCATCGTGAAAAACAGGATTGGGATGCATGGGCTGTCTCCTTCATCGCAACTCTTGAAAATCCGCACGCCTGTTGGCAAGGTCCGTTTCGTTCTCAGGGCGGGGCGGAATTCCCCACCGGCGGTAAGCGGGCACGTCCCGTAAGCCCGCGAGCGGCTTCCAAGGTTTGGAAGTGTCAGCAGATCTGGTGCGATTCCAGAGCCGACGGTCACAGTCCGGATGGAAGAGAACGTGCAGAAGGGCGGCGCCAGGCGTGCGCCCGTCTGTTCGTGATCGCCTTGGGTGACGTGTCAGAAGCACAAGGAGATTACGAGATGACACACACCCGCTATGCCTTCATCAAGGCGCAATGGCATGCCGATATTGTCGACCGGGCGCTGGAGGGCTTCCTGCAGCTGATCCCGGCGGAACAGGTCGACGTGTTCGATGTTCCCGGCGCTTTTGAAATGCCGCTCTTGGCGCAGGAACTGGCCAAGACTGGGAAATACGCCGCTGTCGCCTGCGCTGCCTTTGTGGTGGATGGCGGCATCTACCGGCACGATTTTGTCGCCCAGGCGGTGGTCGACGGGCTGATGCGCGCCGGCATGGACACCGGGGTGCCGGTGCTGTCGGTGTCGCTGACCCCGCATCAGTATCAGGAGACTGAGCACCACAACGCGATTTACCGCGCGCATTTTGTGGAGAAGGGGCGTGAAGCTGCAAATGCCGCGCTGATGATCACCAAAACGCGGAAAACGGTGCTGGCTGCGTAAAACAGCGGCCAACGCCTGCCCCCGGCAGGCGCAGGCCGGGCCGCAAGCGGCCCGGCCATTGTTCACCCCAAATAAGCCTTCAAGGCAGGCGGCGGGTTGTCCAGCAACTCCGCCGTCGCTCTGGGCGGATGCGCCTCGCCCTCCGCCACCAGCACCACCTGATCTGCAATCCGGCGGGCGTCATTCGGGTCATGGCTGACCATCAGCACCGTGGCGCCGCTTTCGCGGGCCAGTTCCGCCACCAGATCCAGCATCTCAGCCTTCATCGCCGGGCCCAGCGCGGCAAAGGGCTCATCCAGCAGCAGGATATCGCGCCCCTGCACCAGAACCCGCGCCAGCGCCACCCGGCTTTGCTGGCCGCCGGACAGCGCCGCAGGCTTGCGCCCGCCCATGCCGCCAAGTCCAACCCGCGCCAATGCCGCGCCGACCCTATCCCACTCCAACTGGTTCAGCCGCAGGTTTGCATGCAGCCCCAAGCCAACGTTCTGCGCCACGGTCAGATGCGGAAACAGGTTGCCGTCCTGAAACAGCATCGCCACCGGCCGCTTGCCCGGCGGCTGGCGGGTCAGGTCGGCTCCGTTCCACAAGACTCGCCCGCGGGTGATGGGCAGAAAACCGGCGATCGCCTCCACCAGCGTGGATTTCCCGGCGCCAGACGGGCCGATCACCGCCACGCAAGCTCCGGGCGCGATCTCCAGATCCGCCTCCACCGCGTAATCGCCGTTCATGATCCGGCAGTTCTCAAGCCTCAGCATGCCAGCGCCCCCCGCGGTCCAAAATCCAGAACGCCCCCATCGACAGCATCAGCAAGAGCAGCGCCGCACCCGCCGCCGCCTCCATCCGGTAGGCCCCCATCAGCCGGTAAATCTGCAAGGGCAGCGTTGCGAAATCCGGATCGGCAAACAGCGCCACCACGCCGAGGTCGCCCATCGACAGGGCGGCCGCCAGTCCTGCGGCAAACCCCGTCTGCGCCCGCATCCGCGGCAGGTAGACCCGGCGCACAAAGGCCCAGCCCTGCATGTCCAGCGACAGCGACAGGCGGCCATAGCGCCCCAGCACCTCCCGGGCGCGCGGGACCAGGATACGCATGGCAAAGGGCAGCGCCATCACCGCATTGA
Source organism: Leisingera sp. McT4-56 (assembly GCF_020514995.1). NCBI lineage: Bacteria > Pseudomonadati > Pseudomonadota > Alphaproteobacteria > Rhodobacterales > Roseobacteraceae > Leisingera > Leisingera sp. McT4-56. The sequence continues at coordinate 32,630 of NZ_JAJALF010000022.1, forward strand.
CCAGCGCCGTCACCGGCAGCACCAGGGCAAAGGGGTCCGCAATGGGATAGATCAGGATGAACAGCCCGGTGCCGATCACCAGGGGGGAGGCCGCGAGGCCAAGAATGCCCGACAGTTCAGTTATGCCGTTGCGGCCCGCCGCCACGGCAGCCGCCATCGGCAAGGCAAGCGCCAGCAGGATCACGGTGCTAAGCGCAGCAACCAAAATGGAGTTGCCAGCCGCCTGCCAGACACTGCCTTTTAAGGCTGTCAGCCCCGGCAAGCCTGCCAGCACTATTGCGCCCAGCGGTAGCAACAGAAAAACAGCGGAAAAGACTATCCAGAAAACATCAGCGCAGCGCGCGGGCCGACCCTGCCCGTCCCAGCGCCGCACTGCCCGGTCAAGGCCGGCGCCAAAGCCTTCACCAGCTGACACCCGCAGCGCAACCAGCGCGGCAGCACCAGTCAGCAACAACTGCAGGCCCGACAGCAGCGCCGCCCGTCCTAGGTCGAAATCAAAGCGGAACGCCTGGTAGATAGCAAGTTCGATGGTGGTGGCCCTTGGCCCCCCGCCTAAAGTCAGCGCCACCGCAAAGCTGGAGAGGCAAATGGCAAAGACAACCGCAAACGCGCCCGGCGCCACCCGCCGCAGCATCGGGCCTTCCAGCAGCCGCCACATCGCCAGCGGCCCGGCATCCAGCTGCGCCGCCAGGCGGAAGCGTTCGGCAGGGATTTCCTGCCAGCCTTGCAGAATCAGCCGGGTCGCCAGCGGCAAGTTGAAAAAAACATGCGCCAGCACCACCCCGTGCAGCCCGTAGATCTGCACCGGCTCCAGCCCGAACAGCCCCAGCAAGCTGCTCAGCCAGCCGGCGCGGCCGAAGACCGCCAGCAAGCCAAGAATGGCCACAATGACAGGCAGAATGAAGGGCGCGCCCAACAGCGCGATCAGCAGGCTCCGCCCCCAAAACCGCCGCCGCGCCAGCGCGCGGGCGACAGGGATGGCAAGGCCAACGCTCAAGAGCGCCGACAGGCTCGCCTGGGTCAGCGTGAACCGCAGCGCGGCCCAGTCGCTGGCGCTAAACCCGGTGCCGGCCTCGGCCCGCAGGGCAACAGCCCCCAGCGTCCCCAGAATCAGCGCCGCCACCAGAAGGGCCGCGCTGATACCGGGAAAGGCGCTTACTGGCTGAGCGCGTCCAGCCATTCGCCCAGCGCCGCATCGCGCACGTCCGCTGCCTCAGTCTCGCTCAGCAGCAGCGATTTCTCCGGCGCGATCAAGGTTTCGAACCCTTCCGGCAGGCCCGCCGCCGGGGTCACAGCCGGGTACATCCAGTTGGTGGTCGGGATTATCGATTGGAACGCATCCGACACCATAAAGGCCAGGAACTGGTCGGCCAGCTCCGGCTGGTCGGTGTTTGCGAGCTTCGCTGCAACTTCCACCTGCATGTAGTGGCCCTCGTCAAAGGCAGCCGCTGCCTTGGAGCCGTCTTCCTCCGCAATCAGATGGTAGGCGGGCGAGGTGGTGTAGGACAGCACCATGTCGGCCTCGCCCTCCAGGAACATGCCATAGGCCTCGGACCAGCCCTTGGTCACGGTGACCACGTTGTCAGAGAGGCCCTTCCAGATCTCCGGCGCTTCGTCGCCATAGGCGGCCTTGACCCACAACAGCAGGCCCAAGCCGGGGGTCGAGGAGCGCGGATCCTGAATGACAATCTTCTTGTCGCTGGCGGCCAGCGCCTTGAAATCCGCAGGCGCCGCGGCATCGGCGTTGTGGACAAAGGCGAAGTAGCCCCAGTCATACGGTACAAAGGTCGCGTCATTCCATTCGACCGGCAGCGCATAGTCGGCGCTGACCGAATGCTCCGCAAACAGGCCGGTTTCCTTGGCCGCCGCGGTCAGGTTGGTGTCGAGGCCCAGAACCACATCGGCGTCAGAGCGTGCGCCTTCCAGCTTGACCCGCGCCAGCAGTGCCGCGCCGTCGCCAGCGCCCACCAGTTTCAGGTCGCAGCCGCAGACTTCCTCAAACGCTTTTTCCACCGCCGGGCCGGGGCCCCAATCGGAGACAAAGCTGTCATAGGTATAAACGGTGAGTTCGGGCGTATCGGCAAAGGCTGCCGAGGCGCCAAGCAGTCCCGCTGCAAATGCAAGATGTTTCATGCCATCCTCCTTTGCGGCTTTGGGCAAGGGTGGAGGCTGTCCAGTACCTTCCCTCCGCCGGTGTGATCCGGTTCAGGTTCAACGGGTGTCATCTCAGCGCCGAAGCGCACCCCGAGGTGGCGCGGACATTAGGGTTTGGCCGCAACAAAGACAAGCCAAAGCCCCGCCAGGACCTACGCTTCAGGCAAACTGGACCGCTGCCGGCGCCGATCCCCTGTTCTTCCGGCTGAAAATATCCCCGGGGGAGCCGCCGCAGGCGGCTGGGGCAGCGCCCCCTGTTCCTATGCCGCAGAGGAATCCGCTTGAGGCACAGGCCCCTGCCCGCTAAGCACGTCCCGCAAAGGAGACCGCGCCTCATGTCGATGAACAGCTTTGGACACCTCTTCCGCGTCACCACCTGGGGCGAGAGCCACGGGCCCGCGCTTGGCGCCACCGTCGACGGCTGCCCGCCGAATGTGCCGCTGGAGCCGGAAATGCTGCAGCAGTGGCTGGATAAGCGCCGCCCCGGCCAGAACAAGAACACCACCCAGCGCAATGAGCCGGATGCGGTGAAGATCCTGTCCGGCGTGTTCGAGGGCAAATCGACCGGCACCCCGATCCAGCTGATGATCGAAAACACCGACCAGCGGTCCAAGGATTACGGTGAGATTTCCCAGACCTTCCGTCCGGGCCACGCCGACATCACCTATTTCCAGAAGTATGGCAACCGCGACTACCGCGGCGGCGGCCGCTCCTCGGCACGCGAGACCGCGGCGCGGGTTGCAGCCGGCGGTGTTGCACGTGAAGCAATCAAGGCGCTGGTGCCGGGGCTGGAGATCAAGGGCTACATGACCCAAATGGGCGAGCTGGAGATCGACCGCAGCCGGTTCGACTGGGACGCGATTGATCAGAACGATTTCTGGATCCCTGACGCAGGCGCAGTTCAGGAATGGGAAGACTACCTGCAAGGCCTGCGCAAGGCGCATGATTCCGTTGGCGCCGTGGTTGAGGTTGTTGCCCGGGGTGTCCCCGCAGGCATCGGCGCGCCCGTCTATGGCAAGCTGGACACCGATCTGGCCGCCGCGATGATGTCGATCAACGCAGTCAAAGGCGTCGAGATCGGCGAGGGCATGAATGCCGCGCGCCTCAAGGGCTCGGAAAACGCTGATGAGATCTTCATGGGTGAAAACGGCCCGGAGTATTCCTCCAACCACGCCGGCGGCATCCTGGGCGGGATCTCCACTGGGCAGGATGTGGTGGTGCGGTTTGCAGTGAAACCGACCTCCTCAATCCTCACACCGCGCAAGTCAATCCGCAAGGACGGCTCCGCCACCGAAGTGATCACCAAGGGCCGCCACGACCCCTGCGTCGGCATCCGCGCGGTGCCGGTGGCCGAGGCAATGATGGCCTGCGTGATCCTGGACCACCTGCTGCTGCACCGCGGCCAGATCGGCGAAAACCAGGGCCGCATCGGCTGAGGATCAGGCCCTAGCAAGGGGAGTTGCCCGAATTTGGTTCGGGTGGCGCCTCTCAGCCTGCGCCTCAACCGTGCTCGCCCGCGCATTGGCTGTGGTCGCCCAGCGCCGTCAGCACCTTGCAACAGCCGCCGCTGCCGCCGTCGCACAGGTGGCTGATCCGCTCCAGTTCGGACGCCAGCTGCTGCAGCTTGCGGATGCGGTCCCGCACATTGGCCAGCTGGCTGCGGGCAATCCGGTCGGCCTCGGCGCAATCATCGCCCAGATGCCCGTCCAGCCCCATCAGCGCCTTGATGTCCTCCAGCGAAAACCCGAGATCGCGCGCGTGTTTGATGAAACCCAGCGCGTCCATGCCGTCCTGCCCGTAGCGGCGCTGGTTGCCGGCGTTGCGGCCCGGTTCCGGCAATAGGCCGATTTCCTCGTAATAGCGGATGGTGGGCACCTTGACGCCGGTGGCCTTGGACAGCTGGCCGATGGAAAACATGCGCAAACCCTCTTGATGCTCTAGTGACTAGAGGCCTTACATTGGTATCGAATCAGGAATGAGGACAAGAGCAATGGCAGGCTGCTGCAACCACAGCGCAAAATTCGACGGGGTCTCGGACGACTACAAACGCAGGCTTTGGCTGGTGATCGCCATCAACGCCGGCATGTTTGCGGTGGAAATGGGTGCGGGCCAGCTGTCCGGCAGCCAGGCGCTGAAGGCGGACGCCTTGGATTTTCTGGGTGACGCGCTGACCTATGGCATTTCGCTGGCGGTGATCGGGGCCACTCTGCGCACCCGGGCGCTGGCGGCACTGGGCAAGGGCATCAGCCTGTTGCTGATGGGGCTCTGGGTGTTCGGCTCCACTGTATACCAAGTATTCTACGTCGGCGTGCCGCAGGCCCATATCATGGGGGTGATCGGCTTCATGGCACTGGCGGCGAACCTGATCTCGGTGCTGCTGCTGGCCCGCTACAAGGACGGCGACGCCAATGTGCGGTCGGTCTGGCTGTGTTCGCGCAACGACGCGATTGGCAATGTGGCGGTGATGTTTGCGGCCCTGGGGGTTTGGGGCACGGCAACCGGCTGGCCGGACCTCATTGTGGCCGGCATCATGGGCGGGCTGTTCCTGAACTCCGCCTTACAGATCCTGGTGCAGGCCGTGCGGGAATGGCGCGCGGAAGAGGCGCACGCGGCGGCGCATACACACTAAGAACCGAGAGCTGCGCATGCCTGGGCTGGCCCAAATGCGCCTGTCCGTTTTGCCGGAGGCAAACCTCCGGTTTGACGGGCAGGCAGGCGCAGCCCGGCCTACCGGCCGGGTAGAGCAAAGGTTAGGCAAAAAGACCCTCGTATTCCTCGCGCAGGGCTTTCTTCTGCACCTTGCCCATAGTGTTGCGCGGCAGGGCCTCCAGCAGGATGATCTCCTTGGGCTGCTTGAACTTGGCCAATTGCCCCGACAGAGCCGCCTTGATCGCCTCGGCGCTGGTGCCTTCAGTCTCCGGCACCACCACAGCCACCACACCCTCGCCGAAATCGGGATGCGGCACGCCAATCACCGCGCTTTCCAGAACGCCGGGCAGGTCGTCGATCAGGCTCTCAACCTCCTTGGGATAGACGTTGAAGCCGCCGGTGATGATCAGGTCCTTCTCGCGCCCGACAATGGTGACATAGCCGTCGGCGTCGACCTTTGCCATGTCACCGGTGATGAACCAGCCGTCTGGTTTCAGCTCTTCCGCCGTCTTCTCCGGCATCTGCCAGTAGCCCTGGAACACGTTCGGGCCGCGCACCTCCAGCACGCCGATCTCTCCGGCGGGCACCTCGGCGCCGTCCTGCATCACCCGGGCTTCCACGCCCGGCAGCGGGAAACCGACGGTGCCCGCGCGACGCTCACCCTCATAGGGGTTGGAGGTGCTCATATTGGTTTCGGTCATCCCGTAGCGTTCCAAGATGCGGTGGCCTGTGCGGGCCTCCCACTGCTCATGGGTATCGACCAGCAAGGGCGCAGAGCCGGAAATGAACAGTCGCATATTGGCGGCGCGTTCGCGCGTCAGCCGTTCATCCGCCAGCAGGCGGGTATAAAACGTCGGCACCCCCATCATCGCTGTGGAGGACGGCATTGCCTCCAGAATGGCATTGGCATCAAAGCCCGGCAGGAACACCACCTGGCTGCCTGCAAACAGCGCCACATTGGTCGCCACAAACAGCCCGTGGGTGTGGAAGATCGGCAGCGCGTGGATCAGCACATCGTCCTTGGTGAACCGCCAGTAGTCGCGCAGGGTCAGCGAGTTGGACGCCAGGTTATCATGGCTCAGCATCGCGCCTTTGGAGCGGCCGGTGGTGCCGGAAGTGTAAAGGATCGCCGCCAGATCATCTGGCTGACGTGACACGGGTGCAAAACCGGACTGTCCATCCGCCAGATCGCGCAGGCTTCCCTGCCCTGCGGCGTCCAGTGTCAGCACCTTTGCCCCAGCCGCAATGGCGCCGATTTCCTCCAGCCGCGCCGGATCGCAAACCACCACGCACGGAGAGGCGTCGCCCACAAAGTAGGCCACCTCCGGCCCGGTATAGGCGGTGTTGAGCGGCAGGAAGATACCGCCGGCCATGACGGTGCCAAGGTACAGTTCGATCGCCTGAATGGTTTTTTGGACCTGCACCGCCACCCGGTCACCGGGCTGCACGCCTTGGGCGGCCAGCGCCGCTGCCATCCGCTCCGCGCCGGCAAACAGCGCGCCGAATGTGACAGTGCTGCCGTCTGGAAGCCGGGCAAAAACATCCTCCTCGCGCCCCAGCGAGGACTCGCGCAGCTGGCGGATCAGGTGGTTGTCGTCATACATCGGCGGCTCCTTCATCTGGCGGCGCCATTTGCGCGCCTTGGCCCTCCGAAATCAAGCCATTGATCTTTGCGGCGCTTGGGCGCAGGGTCGCGCCATGGCGGAATCCTTAACATCGCATCGGCCTGTGCTGGCGGTCCTGCTGAAAGTGACTGCCATTGCGCTGTTCACCGCACTGTCCGGGATCATCAAGGCCACCTCGGAAACCGTACCGGCAGGCGAGGCGGTGTTCTTCCGCTCCTTCTTTGCGATCCCGGTGATCGTCATCTGGCTGGCCGCGCGCGGGCAGCTGCGCCAGGGGCTGATCACCAGGAAGCCGATGTTTCACGTGTGGCGCGGACTGGTCGGCACCTCGGCAATGGGGATGACCTTCATGGGGCTGGCGCTGCTGCCGCTGCCGGAGGTCACCGCCATCGGCTATGCCACCCCGATCTTCACCCTGATCCTTGCGGCGCTGTTTTTGGGCGAGACCATCCGCCTGGTGCGCATCAGCGCCGTCGCCATCGGCCTCTTGGGCGTGCTGATCATGATCTGGCCGCGCCTCGGCGGCGACCTCGGCGATGGCGCCATGCTGGGGGTGCTGCTGGTGGTTGGCGCCACTGTCGCCCGCGGATTTGTGCAGATCCACATCCGCCGCATGGTGCAGTCCGAGCATACCGCGGCCATCGTCTTCTATTTCTCGCTGACCGCCTCTGGCCTGGCGCTGCTGACCGCCCCCTTCGGCTGGGTGATGCCGGATGCGCAAACCGCGGCGCTGCTAGTCAGCGCCGGGCTGGTCGGCGGGGTGGCACAGATCCTGGTCACCTCCTCCTACCGCTTTGCGCCCGCCTCGATGCTGGCGCCTTATGACTATGCCTCGATGATCTTTGCCATTGTGATCGGCTATGTCTGGTTCAACGAGTGGCCGACGCTGGTGATGCTGGCCGGTGCGGCGCTGGTGATCGCCGGCAATGTGCTGGTGATCTGGCGCGAGCACCGGCTGGGCCTGCGGCGCGGCAAGGCCAAGCCGCTGATCGACCCAAAGGGCGGATAGCAGGCTCTAACACGGGATTACTGCAGTGTTAGAGCCTGCATCCCTACCGGCCCGGCTCAGATCGCGCGGGTCAGCCCCCCGTCGACGCGGATGTTCTGACCAGTGGTATAGGCCGCATCATCGGAAGCCAGATAGGCGATCAGCGCTGATACTTCGCGGGCGGTGCCATAGCGCCCCATCGGGATGCGCGCCTTGCGGTCTTCGGTTTCAGGCAGGCTGTCGATGAAGCCCGGCAGCACGTTGTTCATCCGCACGCCCCGGGCCGCGAACTTGTCGGCAAACAGCTTGGTAAAGCTCGCGAGCCCGGCCCGGAACACGCCAGAGGTCGGGAACAGCGGGTCCGGCTCAAACACCGCAAAGGTGGAGATGTTGATGATCGACCCATTGCCCTGCGCCGCCATGACAGGCGCCACCAGCCGGGCCGGGCGGATCACGTTCATCAGGTAGTATTCCATCCCCAGATGCCAGTCCTCATCACTGATCTCCATGATGTCGCCCTTGGGCCCGTGGCCTGCCGAGTTGACCAGCACGTCGATCCGCCCCCAGCGGTCCATCGCCTTGTCCACCAGCGCCTGCAGATCGCTTTGTTCGAGGTTGGAGCCTGTATGGCCCACCCCGCCCAGCTCCTGCGCCAGCGCCTCGCCCTTGCCGGAGGAGGAGAGGATCGCGACCTCATACCCCTGCGAATGAAGGTGGCGGGCAGCATCCGCGCCCATACCGCTGCCGGCGGCGGTGAAGAGAGCAACCTTGGTCATGTCTTTACTCCTTTGCTTGCCCTCAGGATGGCTGCTCAGGCCGCGCTTGACCAATCATATCTCATCGCGCCAGACTGTAGAAAAACTACTGGCTGAGACCTGATGCGCCTGCCCAACCTCAACGCTCTGCGGATGTTCGACGCCGCTGCCCGCCACCTGAACTTCGGCCGCGCGGCAGAGGAGCTGCACCTGACCCAGGGCGCAGTGGCGCAGCAGGTGCGGCGGCTGGAGGCGGATCTGGGCCACAAGCTGTTCCACCGACACGCCCGCGGGCTGATGCTGACCGACACCGGGCGCAGCTATCACGCCCCGGTCCGGCAGGCACTGGCGCTGATCCGCGAGGCAACGGACAAGCTGGCGCCGGCAGTGCAGCGGGTAACGCTGTCGGTGCCGCCCTCCTTTGCCTCGAAATGGCTGGTGCCGCGGCTGCCGGAGTTCGAGGCCCGCCACCCCGATATCGACCTGCGGGTCGTGGCAGAGGAAAGCCTGACGGACTTCAAGCGCGACGGCATCGACATCGCCATCCGCCAGGGCGGCAAGCCGCAGGAAAGCAGCTTGAACTCTGCGCTCCTGTCACTGGTGGATCTGGTGGCGGTGGCACGCCAGGATTCGGCTCTAACTAAGGAGGATTCACCCGAACTGGCGGGTCTGGCGCGGCACACCCTGATACAGGACGGGCACCGGCACTGGGATCTGCTTCTGCGGCAGGAGGGGCTCACCGCCGCGGGCCGGGTGCTGCAATTCAACCAGACCGCGCTGGCGATGGATGCGGCAATGAACGGGCAGGGCATTGCCCTTGTGCCCCGTATTTTCCTGGGCAGCCAGCCGCTGGCAGAGCTGTGGCAGGCACCGCGGCTGGGGGATCAGGGCTTCTACGTGCTTTGGCCCAGCACTCAGGGCCGGGCCAAAACAGTGGTGGACTGGCTGCTGCGCCAATAGCGGTCAGGCAGAGGCGGCCTCAGCCCCTTCCGGCGCGCTGAGCGAGATCACAGCAACCACGGCAGCGCCGTTGAGCCAGTAGAACACTGCATCCAGCCCGGCAAAGCCAAAGGCAAAAGGTGCTGCCAGAAAGGTGAGGCCGACAATCAGGTCGACCGTCAAATGCAGTTTGTAGGGCAGCACCCGGATCAGGCCGAGGTGATGGTCGGTCAGCACCGTCAGGACAAAGGCGGCGATGCCGGTTGCCACCGACAGCCACAGCGCCAGCGGGTTGCTTTCGCCGAGGCCCAGCAGGAACGGCAGCCCCATCAGGGCGATGGCCACAGGGTAGTCGAGATAGGCGTGGATGGTGCGGGTCACAAAGCGGAGGGGCATGGGTCAGGTCCTTGTTACTGAGGTCTCTTGGCCGCCGATGCGGCTGTAGCCCCAATCTGCCCCATCAGAACCGGACGCTGAATTTCAGAAGCCCCCGCAAATTTTGCAGATCGTACAGAAGCGGGGAGCCCAGCGGGTCAGGCAGCCCTGTGCTGCTGCCGGTAGGCCGCCGGGGACATGCCGACCTGCTTACGGAACACCCGCGAAAACGCCGCCTCGGAGGCGTAGCCGGCAATCTCGGCCGCATCCGCAACGTTCAGCCCCTGCTCCGTCAGCCCCTGGCAAGCGATTTGCATCCGCCAGCTGGTCAGGTACTGCATCGGCGTCACCGCCATCTTGGCGGTGAATTCCTGGGCAAAGGCGGTGCGCGACATGCCGGCCTCGCGCGCCAGGCCCTCGACGCTCCACTCCTGCGCCGGCGCCTGGTGGAACGCGGTCAGCGCGCGGGAAAGCCGCGGATCGGCAAACCCAGCCAGCGCCGAGCCGCTGGGGCTTTGATGCTCCAGATAGGCGCGGATGGCCTGGGCAAACAGCACCTCGGACAGTTTCAGCGCAATCAGGTCGCCACCAATACGGGCGCCCTGCACCTCGGAGCCGATCATCCGCAGTGTCGCCTCGATCCAGGCGCCTGCCTCTTCGCCGTAGTTCTCGATCACGATGTAGGGCGGCAGCCGGTCGATCAGCATATGCCCGGTGCCGCGCCGCCCCGGCATCCCGGCAAAGGAGAAATGGCCGCAGATCAGCTGGGTATCGCGGTGCTCTTCCGCGCCGCCATAAACCAGCACCCCGCCGCCGTCGTAACCGGCATCCTGCAGCACCTGCTCCAGCGGCAGGGCCTCCAGCGGCTGCACCTCGTTGCACAAGAGCATATGCGCATTGCCATGCGGGATCAGCACCAGATCCCCCTGCCGCAGCCGCAGGGTACCGCCGGTTGCCGGCACATGCACCTTCAACTCCCCGCGCTGCACGAAATGAAACCGTGCCACGTTCTGGAACGGCGGCACCTGGACCCCGAAGGGCGGACTAAAGGACGTGCGGAAGTAAAGCGTCCCCCTAAGGGACAGCCGGGTGAGAATATCGCTGAGAAGATCCAACATGCCTTTCATGTTAGTTGCCATGCATCCCCCGTCCATGGCGCCGGATGATCTGCAAGGAAATGTGAACGATCAGGCAGCCGGATCCCGGCATTTCAAGACACCGGACAGAGCAGTGCTACTCGCTGATGTCCGGCCGGTCCTTGCTGCCGCGGCTGCTCATCAGGCGGCTCATGGCGAGAATTGCCGCAGCCCCAGCGGCCAGCAGTACCGCATGGACATAATAGCCAAGCCCCGACGCCATGCCGACCCCTCCGGCCACCCACAGGCTGGCCGCCGTTGCCATGCCGCCGACCCGCTCGTCGCCCTGGATGATTGCGCCGGCACCCAGAAAACCGATCGCGCCGACAAGCCCTTGCATGATCCTTGTCGGGTCGGCCCCCATCTCGAGGGTCAGCGCCTCCATCGACATTTCCATGGTGATCAGCGTAAAGCCCGCCGCTCCGAGCGAGACAATCATGTAGGTCCGCATACCCACCTTGCGGTGCCGCAGTTCCCGGTCCAGCCCCAGCAGCGCCCCGGCAGCAGCGGCGCAGATCAGCCGCAGGCCCAGTTCAAGATAACTCACATAGGCAATGCTCAGGTCCATCGTGTTCCTGCTCCTTCTTGGCGGGCAGCAGCGTGCAGCCTGCCCAGGAATGACTTTTCAGCAATATGCCCGACTATGGCACAGGGCTGAAAAAATTGCAGGAAATTGGCTTGGCGACCAGACGCTGGCGCAATCAGGCCGGCCCGCAAAGCAAAACCCCCGCGCGATGGCGGGGGTTTTCACCTGGCTTTCTAAAGGCTGCTTAGGCGCGGACCAGCTTCTCGTAATCCTCGGCGATCTCGCGGGTCAGATCACCAACCTCAAACGTATAGTCGCCGATCTGCCCCACCGGGGTGACCTCGGCCGCGGTGCCGGTCAGCCAGCACTGCTCAAAACCTTCCATCTCTTCCGGCTTGATGCGGCGCTCATGCACGGTGATGCCCTTGTCTTTCAGCATCTGGATCACGGTCTGGCGGGTGATGCCGTTCAGGAAGCAGTCGGCCAGCGGCGTGTGCACCTCGCCATCCTTCACAAAGAACACGTTGGCGCCGGTGGCCTCAGCCACATAGCCGCGCCAGTCCATGAACAGCGCGTCAGAGCAGCCCTTGGCCTCTGCCTTGTGCTTGGAAATGGTGCAGATCATGTAGAGACCCGCCGCCTTGGCGTGAACCGGGATGGTTTCCGGGCTCGGGCGCTTCCATTCCGCGATGTCGAGCTTGGCGCCCTTCATCTTGGCGTCGCCGTAATAGGCGCCCCAGCCCCAGACCGCGATCGCCATGCGCACCGGGTTCTTGGCGGAGGCCACGCCCATGTCCTCGCCGGAGCCGCGCCAGACCAGCGCCCGCACATAGGCGTCCTGCAGGCCGGAGGCCTTCAGGGTTTCTTCCTTGGCCGCCTCGATCTGGTCGACGGTGTAGGGCATCGGCATGTCCAGTGCCTCGGCCGATGCGATCAGGCGCTCGGAATGCTCGCGGCTCTTGAAGATCTTGCCGTTGTAGGCGCGCTCGCCCTCGAACACGGAGGAGGCGTAATGCATCGCATGGGTCAGGATATGCACCTTGGCATCCCGCCAGTCGACCAGCTCCCCATCCATCCAGATCACACCGTCGCGGTCGTCGTAACCAGCCATGCCGCACCCTCCTGAATTCTGCGGTGATTTTCATTTATTGCGCAAGTTAAGGCCGGAGCGGGCATAATCTTGCGCCAAAGCTGCGATTCGATACATCTTCACCCTTGGAATGTCAACAACACTGACATAAACTGACCGGCAAGACAGACGAGGGGGCACCACATGCCTGAGGGCCGGACAGGGCAGGGATACGGCAGCGAAAGCCTGCTGTTTCTGACAGATGAACAGCTGCGCCAGGGGATCGAGGCAATGTTTTTTGCCTACCGCGGCTTTACCGCCGATCCGGACCGGATCCTGGCCGAGATGTCCTATGGCCGCGCGCACCACCGCGCCATTCACTTCATCAACCGCTCGCCGGGCACCACGGTGAACAATCTCCTGAGCATCCTGGGCGTCACCAAACAGTCTCTGAACCGGGTGCTGCGCACCCTGATCGGCGACGGGCTGGTGATCTCCAAGGTGGGGGAGCTCGATAAGCGCGAGCGCCACCTCTACCTGACCGATCAGGGCCAGGCACTGGAGGCGACGCTGTCCGACGCCCAGCGCGCCCGGATGCGCGCCGCCTACAAGGATGCCGGCCCCGAAGCGGTGCAGGGCTTCAAGACGGTGCTTGAGGCAATGATGGATGCGGACATGCGCCGCGCCTATGCCAAGCTGCGGGACTAAGGCACCATGAGCATACACGACGCCCATCTGCTGATCGTCGATGACGACGAGCGCATCCGCGGCCTCTTGAAGAAATTCCTGATGCGCTCCGGCTTTCTGGTAACCGCTGCGCGCGACGCCGCCCATGCGCGCCGCGTGCTGGCCGGCCTCGACTTCGACCTGATCGTGATGGATGTGATGATGCCGGGCGAGGACGGCGTGTCGCTGACCCGCTCCCTGCGCGAAACCATGACCACCCCGATCCTGCTGCTGACCGCCAAGGGCGAGACCGAGGACCGGATTGCGGGCCTAGAGGCAGGGGCGGACGACTATCTGCCGAAACCTTTCGAGCCCAAGGAGCTGCTGCTGCGTGTCAATGCGATCCTGCGGCGGATGCCGGACACCGTCACGCAGGAGGCCGCCCCCAAGGTGCTGCACCTGGGCGCCATCCGCTATGACATCGAGCGCGGCGAGATGTGGCAAGGCGATGAGCTGATCCGCCTGACCGGCACCGAAAGCCAGCTGATGAAAATCTTCTCCGCCCAGCCCGGCGAACCGGTCTCCCGCACCAAGCTGGTGGAGGACCTGGGCCGCGACCGTGGCCAAGCGCAGGAGCGCGCTGTTGACGTGCAAATCACCCGGCTGCGCCGCAAGATCGAGCCGAACCCTAAACAGCCGCAGTACCTGCAAACGGTGCGTGGCGCGGGCTACATGCTGGCGCCGGACTAAGGCACGGTCAGCGCCTCCTTCTGGCCCTAAATTTCCCGGGGTCCGGGGCAGCGCCCCGGATTCCCCTTGCGGCCGCAACCCGCCCCCTCCTAGGGTCGCGCCAAGACCCGCAGCCGGAGGAACGCGCCCATGACCACCGCCCTGATCACCCACGCGGATTGCCTCAATCACGTCACACCTGAGGGCCACCCGGAACGGGTCGCGCGGCTGGAACACATCCTGCACACGCTGGAGCCCTTGGACCTGAAGCGCGTGACGGCCCCGATGGCGGCTGAGGATGACATCCTGCGCATCCACCCGGCCGGCTACCTGTCGGACCTGCGCAAGGCCTCCCCGACAGAGGGCTGGGCGCAGATCGACGGCGATACCTTCCTGTCCCCCGGCTCGCTGGATGCCGCCTTCCGCGCGGCGGGGGCCGTGGTGCGCGGCGTCGACATGGTGCTGGGCGGCGAGGTGCAGAACGCCTTTGCCGCGGTGCGCCCGCCGGGGCATCACGCAGAAACGGATACCGCCATGGGCTTTTGCCTGTTCGGCAATGCAGCGCTGGCGGCCAAGCACGCGCTCGATCACCATGGCCTCAGCCGCGTTGCGGTGGTGGATTTCGACGTCCATCACGGCAACGGCACCCAGGACCTGCTGTGGGACGAGCCGCGCGCATTGTTGATCACCAGCCAGCAGATGCCGCTGTGGCCCGGCTCCGGCCGCCCGGATGAGGACGGCGCCCATGGCCAGATCCTCAACATGCCGCTGCCGCCGGGATCGGGCCGGGCAGAGATGCAGGCGGCCTATGAAACCCAGGCTTTCCCGCGCCTGCGTGCGTTCAAGCCGAAGCTGATTATCATCTCGGCCGGATTCGACGCCCACCAGGACGACCCGCTGGCCAGCCTCAACTGGGCCACTGCCGATTTTGCCTGGATCACCGCGGAACTCTGCAAACTTGCCAGTGAGCTGTGCCAGGGCCGTATCGTCTCGACTTTGGAAGGCGGATATGATCTGAACGCGCTGTCCGCGGCAACCCGCGCGCATGTGGAAGAATTGATGAAGGCACCGGCATGACTGAGACCCCCGTAGAGCAGATGAGCTTTGAACAGGCGATGCGCGAGCTGGAAGGCGTGGTGGACCAGCTGGAACGCGGCGATGTGGCGCTGGATGCCTCGATCGCTCTGTACGAACGCGGCGCCGCGCTGAAGAAACGCTGCGAGGATGAGCTGAAGCGCGCCGAGGAAAAGGTCGCCGCGATCACCCTGGACGCCAACGGCACCCCCAAGGGCACCCAGCCGCTGGACGCCGGCTGATCGATGAGCGCCGCAGCAGACGCCCGGACCCGCCCCTTCGCGGAGGCGCTGAAAGACGCGCAAGGCCGTATCACCGCACATATGGAGTTGCGGCTGGCGGGCAGCGATGAGCTGCACGCCGCGATGCGTTACGCCATCACCGGCGGCAAGATGCTGCGCGGCTTCCTGGTGCTGGAAAGCGCCCGCTTGCACGGGGTCGCGGCAGAGGCCGCCATCGAGGCTGCGCTTGCCATCGAATGTATCCATGCCTACTCGCTGGTGCATGACGATCTGCCCTGCATGGACGACGACGACTTGCGCCGCGGCCAGCCCACCGTGCACCGCAAATGGGACGAGGCGATGGCGGTTCTGGCAGGCGACAGCCTGCAAACCTTCGCCTTCGAGCTGCTGGCGGACCCCAAGATCGGGCCCCATGCGCTGACTCTGATCCGCGGGCTGGCGCAATCCTCCGGCAAGGACGGCATGGTGTCGGGGCAGATGCTGGACATTGCGGCAGAAACCGCCGGCGCGCCGCTGACACTGGAACAGATCACCCTGCTGCAGGGCCGCAAGACCGGCTGCCTGATCGAATGGTCCGCCACCGCCGGCGCAGTACTGGCCGGTGAAAACCCCGCCCCGCTGCGGCAATACGCACGCGCCCTGGGCCTTGCTTTCCAAATCGCCGACGACATCTTGGATGTCGAAGGGGACGCCGCCAAGGTCGGCAAGGCCGTGCGCAAGGATGCCGATGCCGGTAAGGCAACATTTGTCTCCTTGCTGGGGCTGGCAGAGGCAAAAGCCCGCGCACAGTCGCTTTGCGATGAAGCCTGCGCCGCGCTATCCCCCTATGAAGCAGACGCCGCAACCTTGAAGGAAGCCGCGCGTTTCGTTATTGCGCGCGACAGCTAACCCCGCGCCACGACCCTCAAGGCGCAGCCCAAGGAGACACCATGTCCGACCGGCCCAAGACCCCGCTTCTGGACCAGATCACGCGCCCCGCGGATCTGAAGGGGCTGACGGATGCGCAGCTGGTGCAGGTGGCCCATGAGCTGCGGCAGGAAACCATTTCCGCGGTTTCCGTCACCGGCGGTCACTTGGGCGCAGGCCTCGGCGTGGTGGAGCTGACCACCGCCTTGCACGCGGTTTTCGACACGCCGCGGGACAAGGTGATCTGGGACGTCTCCCACCAGTGCTACCCGCACAAGATCCTGACCGGGCGCCGCGACCGCATCCGCACCCTGCGGATGAAGGACGGGCTCAGCGGGTTCACCAAACGCTCCGAGTCGCCTTATGACCCGTTCGGTGCTGCCCACAGCTCCACCTCGATCAGCGCCGCGCTTGGCTTTGCCGTGGCGCGCGACCTTGGCGGTGTGATCCCCGAGGGCAACGGCGATGCCATTGCAGTGATTGGCGACGGTTCGATGTCGGCCGGCATGGCGTTTGAGGCGATGAACAACGCAGGCCACCTGGGCAAGCGGCTGTTCGTGATCCTGAACGACAATGAAATGTCGATCGCTCCGCCAGTGGGGGCACTGTCCTCCTACCTGTCCCGCCTTTATGCCGGTGAGCCGTTCCAGGAGCTGAAGGCCGCCGCCAAGGGCGCGGTCTCGCTGCTACCGGAACCCTTCCGCGAAGGCGCCAAGCGCGCCAAAGATATGATTAAGGGCATGGCCGTCGGCGGCACGATGTTCGAAGCACTCGGCTTCTCCTACCTCGGCCCGATCGACGGCCATGACATGGATCAGCTTCTGCCGGTCCTGCGCACGGTCAAGGCCCGCGCCACCGGCCCGATCCTGATCCACGTCCTCACCAAGAAGGGCAAGGGCTACGGCCCGGCTGAGCGCGCCCGCGACAAGGGCCACGCCACCGCCAAGTTCGACATGGTGACCGGTGAGCAGAAGAAAGCCCCCTCCAACGCGCCCTCCTACACTTCGGTCTTCGGCAATGAGCTGGTGAAGCTGGCCGCCAAGGACGACAAGATTTGCGCCGTCACCGCGGCGATGCCCGATGGCACCGGCCTCAGCCTGATGGCAGAACGCTACCCCTCGCGCTGCTTTGACGTCGGAATTGCCGAGCAGCACGGCGTCACCTTTGCAGCGGCGCTAGCGGCCGGCGGGATGAAGCCGTTTTGCGCGATGTATTCCACCTTCCTGCAGCGCGGCTATGACCAGGTGGTGCATGACGTGGCGATCCAGCGCCTGCCGGTGCGCTTTGCCATCGACCGCGCCGGGCTGGTCGGCGCCGATGGCGCCACCCATGCCGGCAGTTTCGACATTGCCTTCATGGCCAACCTGCCCGGCATGGTGGTGATGGCCGCCGCGGATGAGGCCGAACTTACCCATATGGTCGCCACCGCCGCCGCCCATGACGACGGCCCCATCGCCTTCCGCTACCCGCGCGGCGAGGGCGAAGGCGTCGAGATGCCGGACACGCCGGAAGTTCTGGAGATCGGCAAGGGCCGGATGATCCAGCAGGGCAAGCGCGTGGCGCTGCTGTCCTTCGGCACCCGTTTGGGCGAGGTCAAAAAGGCTGCAGAATCTCTTGCTGCCAAGGGCATCACCCCGACCATTGCCGACGCCCGCTTTGCCAAGCCGCTGGACCGCGACCTGATCCTGCAGCTGGCCGCGGATCATGAGGCGCTGATCACCATCGAGGAAGGCGCGGTGGGCGGCTTCGGCTCCCACGTCGCCCAGCTTCTGGCGGAGGAAGGCGTGTTCGACGGCGGTCTCAAGTACCGCTCCATGGTGCTGCCCGACACCTTCATCGACCAGGCCAGCCCGGCAGACATGTACGAGATCGCAGCCATGAACGCGCCGCAGATCGAGGCCAAGGTGCTGGAGGTTCTGGGCGTGGCGACGATTGGCGAGAAGCGTGCGTAAGATTGGCCGGGAAGAAAACCGCGATCACGCGCTCACTCTTCCCGATGCATTCAAGCCTGACCGCTCCCGGATCATGTACATTGAAGACAAGTCCGAAGGTCTGAATGGACCCGCACGGATTGGCCGTGTCTACTTCTCGAAATCAGGCAAGTCACTTTACTACCAAGGCAGAGTTTTCCAGAGCCTCAAGGGTTCAGGCTTCAAGGCAAACTACTTTGATGTGGATAGCGGGGAACACTTCTGGATTTCCGGCCCGCGCAAAGATCAGAATGACAGGCTGTACGGTGGCTTCCGGGACGTGGTCATCGACGAAGATGTCCAAGACGAATACGCCAAACTAATTCAAGCAGGCTGACGGAACCAAAATAGGGCGTTGCGTTGCAAGCACTCCTGGAAGTTACACCCCCGGCGGTTCCGCAGGCGGCACAAAGCTCTCCATATCCTCGGCTTCCAGCACCGCCCGCAGCCCCTCGCGGTAGGTTGGATAGAGCAGCTCCACCCCCAGTTCGTCCTTGATGAGGCGGTTCCGCACCCGCTTGTTCTCGCCATAAAAACTGCGTGCCATCGGGGTCATGCCAGCCTCTTCAAAGGGCACCTCCGCCGGCACCGGCAAGCCCAGCAGCTCGGCGGCATGGCCCAGCACATCCTGCGGCGGGGCCGGGTCATCGTCGCAAACGTTGTAGATGGCACCGGGGCGCGGCTGCGCGATGGAGGCGGCCAGCACCTGGGCAATGTCCTCGACATGGATACGCGAGAACACCTGCCCCGGCTTGATGATCCGCCGCGCCTTGCCCGCCATCAGCTTGGCAAAGGGGCCGCGGCCGGGGCCATAGATGCCTGCCAGCCTGAAAATATGCAGCGGCAGGCCGGGGATCGCCTGCCATTGCGCCTCAGCCAAGGCCCGCCAGTCGCCGCGCTGGCTGGAGGGAGTGACCGGCGTGTCCTCATCCACCCAGGCGCCGTCGCGGTGGCCGTAGACGGCGGTGGTCGACAAATACCCTACCCATTCAAGGCCCGGGGCTGCGGCAATTTCGTCACCCATCGCGGCCAGCACCGGATCGCCGTCCGCAGCGGGGCCGATCGAGTTCAGGATATGCGTCACGCCGTCCAGCGGCACCGTCTGGCCAGGCCAGGTGATCATCTCCACGCCTTCAGCCGCCACCGGCTCGCGCGAGGTGCCGATGACACGCCATCCCGCCGCCAGCAGGCGCGGCGCAAGCGCCCGGGCGGTATAGCCAAATCCAAGACAAAGCAGCGTTTTTCCCATGGCTCCTAGATGCGTCGCCACAGCCCGGGGCGCAAGGGTTGATTCGAATCTCCGCAACGACTTTGATGGCCCGATGAAAAAACAACCACCCGGATTGTCTGATGCCTATGGGTTGAGCACGCCTGAGGATTCCCGGCGGCTTTATGCGGACTGGGCCGGCACCTACGATCAGGATTTCGCCGCCGGGCAGGATTACCTGCTGCCCGGATTGACAGCCAAGGCTTTTGCCGCCGCCGGGGGAGAAGGTCCGGTTCTGGACGCGGGCGCGGGCACCGGACTCTGCGGCCAGGCGCTGCGGGCGCTTGGGGTCGAGCCTGTGGACGCCACCGACATCAGCGCCGCCATGCTGGCCGAGGCGCTGCGCAAGGACGCCTACCGCGACGTGATAGAGGCCGACCTGCTGGAGGGCATCCCGGTGCCGCGCGGCTCCTACCGCGGCGTGGTGTCTTCGGGCACTTTCACCCACGGCCACCTGGGCCCTGAGGTGCTGCCCTCCCTGCTGCGCGTGGCTGCGCCCGGTGCCTGGTTTGCCTTGTCGGTGAATGCCAGGTTCTACGAAAAGGCAGGGTTTGCCGAAGCCTTTGACCGGCTGCTGCGCGGTCAATGGATCAAGAGCCTCACCCTGCCGGAGCTGCGCATTTATGGCTCGCGGGCCACCGGGGCTCACAAGGACGACACCGCGCTGATTGCTCTGTTCCAGAAAGTTTAGAATGCCCCGCCAGCGCAGGGTCAAGGGAGGCGCAGCCTCCGTGCGGCACGCGCGGCTTGCCCTTGAGGCTGTGCTGGCGGATGACACAATCGATCAGGCTGCTTTAGGAGCAAACCTGCTCCTAAAGAGCTTCTCAGCGAAAGGAAAACGCCGCGCAAAGCGCGGCGCCGGGCCCAACTGTGCAGGGGCATCTTTGGATGCCCCGCAGCAGGCGGGAGAACCTCGTCAGCGGCCTTTCCAGACCGGATCGCGTTTTTCGGCAAAGGCGCGGGCGCCTTCCAGGTTGTCCTCGGAGCCGTAAAGCACATCCACCGTCTTGAGCTGGCGCTGCGTGATGCGGTTCATCGCATCCTGGAACTTGCTGTCCTCGGCATCGCGCACGATTTCCTTGATCGCCGCATAGACCAGCGGCGGACCGGAGGCGAGCAGCCTTGCCAGCTCCCAGGCACGGTCCATCAGCTGATCCGCAGGAACGATCTCATTCACCAGCCCCCAGCGGTTGGCCTCCTCGGCATCAAACCAGCGGCCAGTCAGCAGCAGTTCCATGGCGATATGGTAAGGAATGCGCTTGGGCAGCTTCACGCTGGCCGCGTCCGCCACCGTGCCGGAGCGGATCTCCGGCAGCGCAAAGGTCGCGTGACCGGCGGCAATGATCATGTCCGCCGACAGCGCCAGCTCCAGCCCGCCGCCGCAGGCGATGCCGTTCACCGCAGCGATCACCGGCTTGTTCATATCGCGCAGTTCCTGCAGCCCGCCAAAGCCGCCGACGCCGTAATCGCCATCCACCGCATCGCCGTCCGCCGCGGCCTTCAGGTCCCAGCCGGGGCAAAAGAACTTCTCGCCGCCGCCGGTCAGGATCGCCACCCGCAGCTCCGGATCATCGCGGAAGCCGCGGAACACCTCGCCCATCACCCGGCTGGTGGCCAGATCGATGGCGTTGGCCTTGGGCCGGTCCAGCGTCACTTCCAGAATGGCGCCGTCGCGGCGGGTTTTCACGGGGCTTTCACTCATGTCGTCTCCTCCTGGCATTTGGCATGCCGTTCTGTTTCAGGGCCGAAGCCTCAGTATTTCCGGCGCATCAGCGCGTCTGCCGCCACCGCATCCGAAGGGGTGCAAAGAAGCGGGTTGATCTCGATCTCCTCCAGACCCAGCGCGTTCTCCATCACGTAGGCTTCAACTGCGCGGATGGCGCGCAGGATTGCCTCCCGGTCTGCCGCCGGGGCGCCGCGGTAGCCGTCCAGCAGTTTGGAGACGCGCAGCGACTGGAGCGCGGCTTCGATCTCCGCTTCTGAGGCCGGCAGCAGGAAGGACGCGCTGTCCTCCATCAGTTCGGTCAGGGTGCCGCCCGCCGCCAGGGTCATGACAAACCCATGCGCCGGGTCCTTGACGACGCCGATCAGCAGCTCCGCCACCGCGCCGGTGACCATTTCCTCCACCAGGAAGCGCTCCGCAGGCATGTTGAAGGCTGCATCGCTCACCTCCTGGCCTGAGTTCAGGTTCAGCGCCACTGCTCCGGCTTCGGTCTTATGCGCGACGCCTTCGCCTTTCAGAACCACCGGGAAGCCGACATCCACCGCCACCGCGCGGGCATTGGTGGCCGAAGCCGCCCGTTTGGAGCGCGGAGTGCGCAGCCCATAGCTGGCAAGCTGCCATTTGGCTTCGGCTTCCGGCACCAGATCGGGCTCCACAACCGGCGTCGGCAGCAGCAGCGGCGCAGGCGCTTCCGGCAGCGGCAGGCTGGCCGCCTCGCAGGCGGCGATGGCCTCGCTGAGACCGCAGAAGGGCACCACGCCTGCGTCCATCAGCCGGGCCGCCACATCCTCAGGCAGCAGTTCCGGCAGGGTTGCCACCAGACCGACGTTGGCGCCAGTCCGCTCGCGCGAGCCGATGGCCGCCTGAATGGCGCATTCCCAGTCAGAGGCATCGCAGCGGTCGTCACGCGGGAAATCCACAATCAGCATGGTCATTGCCAGTTGCGGATCCATCATGGCTGAAAACGCCTTGGTCATCGCCTCGGTATCGCGCCAGATATAGGTGTGGTAGTCGAGCGGATTTGCCAGCGCCACCATCGGGCCCAGCGCGTCGCGCAGGTCCGTTTTTTGGCGCGCGTTCAGGGGCGGAAACTCCACCTTCCGTGCATGGCCGGTATCCGCGGCTAGGCTTGCCTCCCCGCCGGAACAGCTGATGGTTGCGATGCGGTTCGAGGGCAGCCGCCCCGCCGCATGCAACAGCTTCAGCGTTTCCAGGAAGGACGGCAGGTCATCCAGACGCGGAATGCCAAGGCGTGAGAGCAAAGCCCCGGCCCCCGCGTCGCCGCCTGCAAGCGAGGCGGTATGAGAAACAGTTGCGGCCCGGGCCTCGGCCGATTTGCCAACCTTCAGCGCAATGACCGGCTTGCCCAGTTCGCGGGCACGGGCGGCCAGCGCCTCAAACGCGCGCAGATCGCCAAAGCCCTCGATATGCAGGCCCAGCGCGGTAACACGGTCGTCCTCCAGCAGCGCCTCACCAATCGCGGCAATGCCGGACTGCGCCTGGTTGCCGGCGGTCACCACATAGGCCAGCGGCAGGCCGCGCTTCTGCATGGTCAGGTTGATGGCAATGTTGGAACTTTGGGTGACCAGCGCCACGCCCTTCTCCGCCCGCTGGCCGCCATGCTGGTCCGGCCACAGCAGCGCGCCGTCCAGATAATTGATGAAGCCATAGCAGTTGGGGCCAAGGAAGGGCATCTCGCCCGCCGCTTCCAGCAGCTGCGCCTGCAGGTCCGCGCCTTCGGCATCCTCGGCCGCAGCCTCCAGGAAGCCGGAGGCAAAGCACACCGCACCGCCGGCACCGCGCGCCGACAGCGCCCGCACCACTTCGATAGTGGCAAAGCGGTTCACCCCGATGAACGCCGCATCAGGCGCCTCCGGCAGGCTGTCCGCATCCTTGTACGCAGGCAGGCCCGCGACCTCTTCGGCCTTGGGGTGGACGGGCCAGATGGTGCCCTGAAAACCCATCTTCTGGCATTGCTCGATCACCAGACGGCACCATGCGCCGCCGCCAATCACAGCAATGGTTTTCGGGCGGAAAAGCCTGTTTAGAGACTGCATTTGATCTTATTCACCGGTCTTGCCGCGGCCCAGATGGCCGAGGTCTTGTTCAGGGTTGATCCGGTCGCGCACGCGGGTTTTCAGCTCTTTCACATCAGGAAAGCCGCCGTCCCGTTTGCGTTCCCAGACCAGCTCCTTATCAACATGGATCTCAAAGATCCCGCCCAAATCTCCGGGAACCAGTGTCACCCCGCCCAATTGGTCCTGGAAGGTCTGCAGCAGTTCCTGCGCCATCCAGCCGGCCCGCAGCAGCCAGTTGCAGCCGATGCAGTAGGTAATGGTAACAACGGGTTTCCCGGTTTGGGTCATGGATCAGCCTCCGACGACACGCAGCATCTCGCGGCTGATGATGTGCCGCTGGATTTCACTGGTGCCTTCCCAGATACGCTCCACCCGCGCGTCGCGCCAGATGCGTTCCAGCGGCAGCTCGTCCATCAGGCCCATGCCGCCGTGAATCTGGATCGCCTCGTCGGCGACAAAGGCCAGCATCTCGGTTGCTTTCAGCTTGGCCATCGACATGTCACTCTCGGTGACGGTGCCTTGGTCGAATTTCCAGCCTGCTTCCCAGGTCAGAAGGTTCGCTGCCTTCAGTTCCAGCGCCATGTCGGCCAGCTTGAAGGAAATGCCCTGGAACTTGCCGATCTGCTGGCCGAACTGCTTGCGCTCGGCGGCGTATTCGATTGAGTGCTGCAGCGCCCGTTCGGCGCGGCCCAGGCAGGTGGCGGCCACTTGCAGGCGGGTGGCACCCAGCCAGGTGTTGGCCACCTCGAACCCCTTGTCGACCTCGCCCAGAATGGCGGAGGACGGCAGGCGGCAGTCGTCGAATTCCAGCACCGCATTGGTGTAGCCGCGGTGGCTGACGTTGCCGTAGCCGTCGCGCACCTCGAAACCGGGCGTGCCCTTGTCTACGAAGAAGGCGGTGATCTTCTTCTTTGGCCCGCGCGGCGTGTCCTCAACCCCGGTTGCCATGAAGCAGATGGCAAAATCGGCGATGTCCGCGTGGCTGATGAAATGCTTGGTGCCGTTCAGGATCCAGTCATCGCCGTCCTTGCGCGCGGTGGCCTTCATGCCGCGCAGGTCGGAGCCCGCGTCCGGCTCAGTCATCGCCAGGCAGTCCCACTTCTCGCCCTTCATGCAGGGGAACAGGTACTTCTCTTTCTGCTCCTCAGTGCCTGCCAGCAGAATATTCGAGGGCCGCGCAACTCCGGTCCAGTGCAGCGCGTAATTAGCGCGGCCCAGTTCCTTTTCGTACATCAGCCAGGTCAGGGTATCGAGGCCGGCGCCGCCCACTTCCTCGGGCATGTTGGCCGCGTAAAGCCCCGCTTCCATCGCCTTTTTCTGCACCTCACGGATCACGTCCATGTCCAGGTGGCCGGTGCGCTCGATCTCCGCCTCATGCGGATAGAGCTCCTTTTCCACAAAGGCGCGGGTGGTTTCGACGATCATCGACTGTTCTTCGGTCATCCCGAACTGCATGGCGGTCTTCCTCTGCAAATCTGTTGCGGATCAGATTACGCCGCTTGCACGCGCCCATCATGCAGGAATAGAAATAATCATGCGAAGTTGGACAAAAGATGCCGCTGCGGTGCAGCAATTGGATGTGCTGCTGTTCGATGCGTTTTCGGCCCATTGCCTGGCCAACACGGTGGAGCCGCTGCGTGCCGCCAACACATTCGCCGGGCGGCAAGTCTATACTTGGCGGTTCCTGACGCTGGACGGCGGGGCGGCGGTGTCGTCATCGGGCATGGAGGTGCGGGCGCATGGGAAACTGGGCGATTGCAGCGGCGATCTGCTGATTGCAATGCCGTCTTATGACTTCCTACGCCATGCCAGCGTGGCCACCGCCCGCGCGCTGAAATCCGCTGCCCGCCGCTACAAGGGACTGGCGGGGTTTGACACCGGCGCCTGGCTGCTGGCGCAGGCCGGGCTGCTGGACGGGCGGCGCGCCACCATCCACTGGGAAGAGCTGGGCCGTTTCACCGAGGCTTTCCCCGAGGTTCAGGCCGAGCGCGCACGGCAGGTCCGGGACGGCGACCGCATCACCTGCACTGGCGCGCTGGCGGCCTTTGACACCATGATGGAGCTGATCGGCGATCAGCATGGCGCCGCGCTGCGACTGGAGGTGGCGACGCTGTTCATGGCGCCCGAGGCAACAGAAACACAGGATCCGATCCTGGTGCGCGGCAAATCGGTTGCCCGCGCGGTGGCGGTGATGCAGGCCAATCTGGAGGCGCCCCTGCCCATCGCAGCCGTGGCAAAGAAAGCGGGCCGCAGCCAGAAGGACCTGGAGGCGCGGATGAAGGGTGAACTGGGGGCAACGCCGCAGGCGGTCTACCGGCGGCTGCGTCTGATACAGGCCAGAAAGCTTGTGTTAGAGACTGTTCTGAGCGTTTCCGAGATTGCCCTGCGCTGCGGCTATGACGACCCGAGCGCGCTGACCCGGGCCTTCAAGGCGGAGTTCGGCACCACCCCGCGCAGCTTGCGCAGCAGCGGCTAGGCCTGTTTGGCCGCCATCCACTGGTTCAGCCGCCAGAGCCCCCAGGCCAGCGGGATCGCGGCCAGCCCGCCGATCACATAGGCCAGCGGCTCATCCGCGAAGGATTCGAACATCTGCGTGTAGGCATGGATCGCGGCAAAGGTCAGCGCCGCGTTGAACAGCCCGCGCTGGTGGCGCTGCGCCGCCCAGAAGATCACCGCCGCCAGCACGGCTGCCCAAAGCACGGAATAGACGTTTTCGGGGATGAACAGCGCGCTGTCGCGGAAGGCATCGCGCGCGGCGGCATAGGCCTCCCAGTCCTCGTAGCCATCACTGTAGCGGCCCGGCCCCCAGACGGTTTCGCCCACCACGTCCCCCCACAGCGAGCCGACCAGCGCGCAGAGGTTTGCGACCACAAACCCCAATATCGCCAGAATGCGCAGATGCCGGGCATCGCGCTCCGCCAGCCGGGAGGCACCCCAGACACAGAGCACGATCAGCACCACCATCTGCAGGATCGTCAGCGTCGATTCCGGCGAATAGAACACATAGGCCGCGTGGAAATAGCTGGTGCCGGTCTCCAGCATCTGGGCAAAGGGCGCAATCGCCAGCGCGGTGACAAAGCGCACGTCCACCTGCCAGCCGGCCAGCGCCAGCGCCGCAGCATAGTAAAGCAGCGCCAAGTTCCGCAGCGGTGAGCCGATGCCGTATTGCTGCAGCAGCAGTTCGATCCCGGCCAGATGCATCGCCAGCCCCATCAGCAGGATCGCCCCCAGCACAAAGCCGGCGGACCAGGCCCCGTGACGCCATCGCCAGGTGCAGATCAGCGCCACCAGCGCGCCGGCAGGCAGCATCACCCAGCCGGCGACGTCCTCGTATTTGTCGACCAGCTCAATCCCGGCGCCGCCCATCAGCATGCCTGCGCCGATCAGCGTGGCGGAATTGCCGAACATCCGCAGCATTTCGCCGCCGCGCGCCAGAACCGCCAGCCCGCCGCCCAGCATCAGAATGCCGGTGACCGCCACCGCAAGCGGATCCGCCAGCCAGAAGATGAACCCAGCGGTGGCGGCGATAATCCCGAAACACAGGATTGCATTGACCGCCAGCGACACCATCACCTCGCGCGAGCGCGCCTCGATGGTGCGGGCCTGATCCGGGGTCAGCACCCCTTCCTCGACCAGCGCGGTTGTATCGGCAATGGCATGCATCTGCGGTCCCTCGCGGCATCAGTACGGGTCCGCCCAGCATGGACCGGCCTGCCGCGCGGCGAAAGGGGAGGATTTCCCGCCGCTTACCCCTTGGGCCGGCTTGGCACCCAGGCGTAGCCGTTTTCACACAGAATATAAGCCTCCCGCAGGCCATGCGGCTTGTCCGTGGGCACTTGCAGAATGGTGAACCCTGCCGCCTCCGCCCGCGTCACGGCCTCATCCGGGTCGGTGTCATACAGGCGGATCTCGATCCCGGCCCCGCGCGGCGGGTTTTCCGGCAACAGCCCCAGCAGCGGGTTTTCCGCATAGGTGCCGTCGCTGTGCAGTTGAAAGACCTGCCCGCCGTAGGTGACGATGGCAAAATCCTGCGTCACCTGATGGCCTTTCATCGCAAAAACAGTCTCTAAGAAGGCAACTTCTGCCGGCACATCCCGCACCAGCAGATTGATCCCGATCCCGCGCAGGGAGCGTCCGAAACTGTCCGCATCTGTCTGTCCATAATCCATGCGGTCCAGTCTTCCCCTGATCCCGCCCTGCCGCAATCCCAAATGCGCCAGTCTTCGGCGCCTTTCCACCGCAGGCATGAAGCTTTGATGGCAATGCAAGCAATCCGCTTGCCTTCCCGCCCGCAATCGGAACAATTGGATTATGTCAGATAACATTTTCCCGAGCTGGCCCGACACCGCCCCGCAATTGATCGAAGTAGCCGCAGGCCGCGCGTCGGCCGACACCGTGATCCGGCAGGGCATTTGGGTCAACGTCCACACCCGCGAACAGCTGCCGGACCATGACATTGCGATCAAAGCCGGGCGCATCGCCTATGTCGGGCCGGATGCCTCCTATTGCACCGGGCCGGAGACGCAGATCATCGAGGCAAACGGCCGTTACATGATCCCGGGCCTGTGCGACGCCCACATGCATATCGAGAGCGGCATGCTGACGCCGGCGGAATTCGCGCGCGCAGTGATCCCGCATGGCACCACCTCGATGTTCACCGACCCGCATGAGATTGCCAACGTGCTGGGTCTGGACGGCGTGCGCTATATGCATGACGAGGCGCTGATGCAGCCCGTCAACATTTTCACCCAGATGCCCAGCTGCGCGCCCTCGGCGCCAGGACTGGAGACCACCGGTTATGAAATCTCTGCCGAAGATGTGGCAGAGGCGATGAATTGGCCGGGCATCATCGGCCTGGGTGAGATGATGAACTTCCCCGGCGTTGCCAACGCCGACCCCAAGATGCTGGCCGAAATCGCCGCCACCCAGCGCGCGGGCAAAACCGTAGGCGGCCATTATGCCTCCCCCGACCTTGGCCCGGATTTCGCCGCCTATGTGGCCGGCGGCCCGGCGGACGATCACGAGGGCACCTGCGAAGCCGACGCCATCGCCCGGGTGCGCCAGGGGATGCGGTCGATGATGCGGCTCGGCTCTGCCTGGTATGACGTCGAAAGCCAGATCACCGCAGTGACGGAAAAGGGGCTGGATCCGCGCAACTTCATCCTCTGCACCGATGACTGCCACTCCGGCACGCTGGTCAACGACGGGCACATGAACCGGGTGGTGCGCCACGCCATTGCCTGCGGCTGCGACCCGGTGATTGCGCTGCAGATGGCGACCATCAATACCGCCGCCCATTTCGGGCTGGAGCGCGAGATCGGCTCCATCACCCCCGGCCGCCGCGCCGATGTGATCCTGACCTCCGATTTGCGCGAACTGCCGATCGAGGTGGTGATCGCGTGCGGCCGGATCGTCGCGGAATCCGGCTCTATCAAGGTAGATTGCCCGCATTACGACTGGCCCGCCAGCGCCCGCGGCACCGTGCATCTGGGCCATGAGCTGACGGCCCAGGATTTCGAACTGGCCGCACCAGAGGGCGCCAATGCTGTCACTGCCAATGTGATCGGCGTGGTGGAAAACCAGGCCCCGACCAAGGCGCTGCAGGCAGAGCTGCCTGTGGTGGACGGGCTGGTGGAAGGCCGCGGCGACGTTTGCCAGATCGCCCTGGTCGAGCGCCACCGCGCCACCGGCGGCGTCACCAACGCATTTGTCTCGGGCTTCGGCTACCAGGGCAAGATGGCAATGGCCTCCACCGTGGCGCATGACAGCCACCATATGATTGTTGTCGGCACCGACCGCGAGCAGATGGCGATGGCGGCCAACCGGCTGGCCCAGGTGGGCGGCGGCATCACGCTCTACAAGGACGGGCAGGAGCTGGCGCTGGTCGAGCTGCCGATTGCCGGCCTGATGTCCGACAGCCCCGCCACCGAGGTTGCCGCCAAGGCGCAGGTGATGATGGAGGCGATGCAGGCCTGCGGCTGCGCGCTCAATAACGCCTACATGCAGCACTCGCTCCTGGCGCTGGTGGTGATCCCGGAACTCAGGATCTCCGACCTTGGCCTTGTCGATGTGCGCACTTTCCAGAAAATCCCGGTGATCGAGCCTGCCCAATGATAACAACAAAACACCCCGGCCATCCGCCGGACGAAAGCTTCAATGACGCCACCGAGGCCGTGGACCGGCTGGAGCTGCTGTACCGGCAGGCCACCGGTTTCATCTGCGAGGAATTCACCCGCGCCATGGCCGACGGGGCGCCGGACAATCAGCGCATCCGGGCCTATTACCCGGAAATCCGCTTCTCCACCCTGACCTTCGCCCAAGTGGACAGCCGGCTCAGCTTCGGCCATGTCTCGGCCCCCGGCACCTATGCCACCACGGTGACGCGGCCGGACCTGTTTCGCAATTACCTGATCCAGCAGATTTCCCTCCTGATCCGCAATCACGGCCAGCCGGTGACCATCGGGGTTTCGGACACCCCGATCCCGGTGCATTTCGCGGTTGCCTCGCGCCCGGATCTGACCGTGCCGCAGGACGGCGCGGCCGGCTTTACCCTGCGCGACGTGTTTGACGTGCCGGACCTGTCGACCACCAACGACGACATCGTCAACGGCACCCACCAGCCCGCCAACGGCACCGGCCCCCTGTCGCTGTTCACCGCCCAGCGCATCGACTACTCGCTGGCGCGGCTGACCCACTACACCGCCACCAGCGCCGAGCATTTCCAGAACCATGTTCTGTTCACCAACTACCAGTTCTACGTGGCGGAGTTCGAAGCCTACGCCCGCGCCCAGCTGGCGGATCCGGACAGCGGCTATTCTAGCTTTGTCAGCACCGGCGACCACGAGATCACCGATCCCTCGGCCGTGATCCCCGAGGCCGGAAAGCTGCCGCAGATGCCCACCTACCATCTCAAGCGGGAGGACGGGAACGGCATCACCCTGGTCAACATCGGCGTCGGCCCCTCCAATGCCAAGACCGCGACCGACCACATCGCTGTGCTGCGGCCGCACGCCTGGCTGATGGTTGGCCATTGCGCGGGCCTCAGGAACACCCAGGCGCTGGGGGATTTCGTGCTGGCGCATGGCTACCTGCGCGAGGATCATGTGCTGGATGACGACCTGCCGATCTGGACCCCGATCCCGGCGCTGGCGGAAATCCAGGTCGCGCTGGAGGAGGCGGTGGCAGAGATCACCGAATACGAAGGGTTCGACCTCAAGCGGATCATGCGCACCGGCACCGTCGCCACCATCGACAACCGCAACTGGGAGCTGCGCGACCAATCCGGCCCGGTGCAGCGGCTGTCCCAGTCCCGCGCCATTGCGCTGGATATGGAAAGCGCCACCATCGCCGCCAACGGCTACCGCTTCAGGGTGCCATACGGCACGCTTCTGTGCGTTTCGGACAAGCCGCTGCATGGCGAATTGAAGCTGCCGGGCATGGCGTCGGACTTCTACCGGACCCAGGTTGCACGCCATCTGCAAATCGGCATAAGAGCCATGGAACGCTTGCGCGGCATGCCTTTGGAGCGCCTGCACAGCCGGAAATTGCGCTCGTTCGACGAAACAGCCTTCCTGTAAGGCCGATTTTTGCGGATTTCCTAGAAAAAATGCCCATTTTTGCCTGCGCTGAGCACACAAGAAGTTGTGTTGTCCAACAACATAACGATAATGTCACGCGATGAGGCCCCACAGTTCGGGCAGCTTTAAGGAGACGAAGAATGTCCAAACCGATGACCAAAACCCAGCTTGTTGCCGCTCTGGCAGAGGAAATGGGCAGCGACAAGAAAGTCGCAGGTTCCGCCCTGGAAGCGGTCTGCTCGCTGATCACCCGCGAAGTGTCGGGCGGCGGCGCAGTGACTCTGCCGGGCGTCGGCAAGATCTACTGCCGCGAGCGCCCCGAGCGCGAAGTGCGCAACCCGGCAACCGGTGAGAAGTTCACCAAGGAAGCCGACAAGGTCGTGAAAATGACCATCGCCAAAGCGCTGAAGGACAGCGTGAACGGCTGATACCGGACCTGATCCGGACAGTTACAGGGCTGCCCCTCGCGGGCGGCCCTTTTCTTTTGCCCCGCGCAGCCTGCGCCGACAGTTCGGCCGCCAGCGCAGCGTTCCCGATTGCCAAACCGGGCACAGAGGCGCAGGCTGAGGTCAAAGCACAAGGGAGCCGCGCCATGGAGAACGTCAATCTGCTGCTGATCCTGGGTGCGGCGCTGCTGGCCGGCGCCAGCCCCGGCCCCGCGACCCTGACCATTGCCGGCACCGCCATGCAACGCGGCCGCGCTGCCGGGCTGGCACTGGCAGCCGGGGTCAGCAGCGGCTCGCTGATCTGGTCGGTCTCTGCCGCCTTCGGCCTGGGCGCCGTGATGCTGGCCAATGCCTGGATGTTCGAGGTGGTCCGCTACTTCGGCGCGGCCTACCTGATGTATCTTGCCATCCGCTCTGCCCGGTCCGCCCTGCGTTCCGGCGCCCCGGAACTGCGCCCTTCCTCAGCCGCATCGCTGCGCGCCGCCTATACCAAGGGGCTGGCGCTGCATCTGACCAACCCCAAGGCGATCCTGTTCTTCGGCTCGCTCTATGCCATCGGCATCCCGCCCGGAACAGAACCGTCGGCGCTGCTGGTGGTGATCGCTGCCATCGCGGTGCAAAGCACGCTGATCTTCCACGGCTACGCGATCCTGTTCTCCAGCGCCGCCGCCAGCCGCATCTACATCCGCCTGCGCCGCGGGTTCGAGGCCCTGTTTGCCGCCGCCTTCGGTGCCGCCAGCTGGCAGATCTTTGCAGCCCGCCTCAGCTGACAGGGCTTGAACCCGCCGCCCGCTTCCCCGAAGGTCCGCCGCAGCAGAAAGGGTTGGGACAATGGACGCACGCGCAATTGCCATGGGGCTGGCCTTTGCCCTGATGTGGTCCTCGGCCTTCACCTCGGCCCGGATCATCGTGCAGGACGCCTCGCCGCTGTTCTCGCTTGCGGTGCGTTTCCTGATCTCCGGCCTGATCGGCGTCGCCATCGCCCGCGCCCTGGGCCAGACCTGGCGGCTGACGCCGGGCCAGTGGCGCGCCACGGTGATTTTCGGGATCTGCCAGAACGCGCTCTACCTCGGCCTCAACTTCGTCGCCATGCAATGGATCGAGGCCTCCCTGGCCGCCATCATCGCCTCTACCATGCCGCTGCTGGTGGCGCTGGCCGGCTGGATGCTGTTCGGCGAGCGGCTGCGCCCCCTGGGCTATGCCGGTCTGGCAGCGGGCATCCTGGGGGTTGCCCTGATCATGGGCACCCGCCTCAGCGCCGGGGTGGACCTCTTAGGTGTTGGCCTCTGCGTCATTGGCGTGCTGGCGCTGACCGCTGCGACCCTCGCCCTGCGCGGCGCCACCTCCGGCGGCAATTTCATGATGGTGGTCGGGCTGCAAATGCTGATCGGCTCTGCCATCCTGTTTGTGGCCGCACCGCTGAGTGAGGACATCTTTGTCAATCCGACCTGGCAGCTAGCGGCGGCTTTCACCTACACCACCATCGTGCCTGGGCTGATGGCGACCTTCATCTGGGTGCTGCTCCTGAACCGCATCGGCGCGGTGCGCGCGGCCACCTTCCATTTCCTGAACCCGGTGTTCGGCGTCGCCGTCGCCAGCGTGCTGCTGGGCGAAAAACTGGGCCCGCTCGATCTGCTCGGCGTTGCCATCGTCACCGGCGGCATCCTGGCCGTGCAACTGGCCCGGCAACCCGCGCATCCGCAATCGGAACTCTCCCGCGCGGCAAAACCGGGCTGACGCCCGTCCCCGCCCCTTGGGCCCGGCGCCGCTGCCGCGGCGCGGCCCCGTTGCAAGTCCTTGCGTTTCCGACTTAACCTGAAGCACCACGACGCAAGCAGGAGGACGCGGCATGAGCGCGCAACTATCCCAGGTGCTGGACGCCATCGACGCCGCCAACGCCAAGGACCCCAACCTGGAAGACGGCCAGCCCGCCGCGCTGCTTTACGGCCAGCGGATGAGCGCAGAGCAGGCCCGCCTGTTCCCGGACGCCTCCGAGACGCTGCAAATCGCCGCCCGCGGCCAGCATGTGGAGCGCTGGAAGCTGGAACGCAGCGCCTTCCCCGAAGGCCGCGCCGGCTACCTCGCCTGGCGCAAGGCCGAGGCACAACACCACGCCGAAGTGGTCACCGCGCTGATGCAGGACGCAGGCTACGGCGCAGAAGACGTGGACGCCGCCGCAAAGATGCTGCGCAAGGAAGGCATCAAGCGCGACGACCAGGTGCAGGCGCTGGAGGACATCATCTGCTTTGTCTTCCTGAAATGGTACTTTGAGCCTTTTGCCACCAAGCACCCGGCGGACAAGGTGCAGCGCATTGTCGAAAAGACCGCCCGCAAGATGTCGGCAGAGGCCCGCACCCGGGTGCTGGGCGAATTCACCCTGCCCGCGGAGCTGGCTGGCGCCTTCGCCGCCTGACCGGCACCAGCTACACGGCTTTGCGAGCCGCCTGTAACAGGGCTTTGCATTTGCGCACCCAGACCCCATGTTCTGCACCAAACGCGAACAGGCGGGAGGACACCATGACCAAATACTTCAAGAACCCGGACGCCGTTGCAGCGCTGTCGGAGGAAGAGTTCTATGTGACCCAGAACGCGGGCACCGAACGCCCCGGCACCGGCAAGCTGCTCTATAACAAGGAGCCGGGCATCTATGTCGATATCGTTTCGGGCGAGCCGCTGTTTGCCTCCTCCGACAAGTATGAATCCGGCTGCGGCTGGCCCAGTTTCACCAAGCCGATCGAATCCGCGCATATCCAGGAGCTGGAGGACCGCAGCCTCGGCATGATCCGAACCGAGGTCCGCTCCACCCATGGCGACAGCCACCTGGGCCATGTGTTCCCGGACGGGCCGATGGACCGGGGCGGCCTGCGCTACTGCATCAACTCCGCCTCGCTGCGGTTTGTCCATCTGGACGACATGGAGGCCGAGGGCTATGGCGCCTACATCAACCAAGTGGAGGTCGTGAAATGAGCACCACCGAACGCGCCGTCCTGGCAGGCGGCTGTTTCTGGGGCATGCAGGAGCTGATCCGCAAGCGCCCCGGTGTCATCAGCACCCGCGTCGGCTATACCGGCGGCGACGTGCCCAATGCCACCTACCGGAACCATGGCACCCATGCCGAGGGGATCGAGATCATTTTTGACCCCGCCGTCACCTCCTTCCGGGAGATGCTGGAGTTTTTCTTCCAGATCCACGACCCGACCACCCTGAACCGCCAGGGCAATGACCTGGGGATGAGCTACCGCTCGGCGATCTACTACGCGGACGAAACCCAGAAAGCCGTGGCCGAAGACACCATCGCCGATGTCAACGCTTCCGGCCTCTGGCCCGGCAAAGTGGTCACCGAGCTGGAGCCTGTGGGCGACTTCTGGGAGGCCGAGCCCGAGCATCAGGACTACCTGCAGCGGCTGCCGAACGGCTACACCTGCCATTTCGCGCGGCCCGACTGGGTTCTGCCCAAGCGCGATGCCGCTGCAGAATAAGCTCTAGCAAGGCATTCAATGCCCCGCCGCACTCCGGCGGGGCGCTTCAAATATCAGATCCACAGCAACCATCCGTGCTTCATCTGGCCAATAATATCCCCGCCGGAGGCAGCGGGATTTCCCAAAAATCCGCCTACTGAAACCGGCCTAGGCGTGCGCCACCCGCGGCCGGCCGCTGGCCTCCACAGTCAGCATGGCTTCGACAAAGACCTCCCGCGACTCCACCTGCGCGGTGCGGATATCCCGCTCCACATGCACATGGATATCCTCGGCACCGGCTTCCTCTGCCGCGCCGCGGGCCTCACCCGCCAGCGCCGCCTCCAGCGCCGCCAGCGCCTCGTCCGAGGCCTGGTAATCCACCGGCCCGCTCTCCAGGTGCACCCGGAATTTGCCCTCGGAAGGCGAGGTCACGGTGCCGCTGCGCCGCATGGTGACGCGCCCCACCACAGCGCCGATAGCATTGGCCACACCGGCATGTTCCGGCAGGATCATGTTGCAGTGCAGCCGCTCTCCCACCGCCGGGTAATAGCTGGGTGCAGAGGCACCCAGCCCCACCACATCCACATTCAGCGCCGCATCCAACGCCAGCAGCCCGCGGTGTTTCGCCAGCCCGCGCCGCATCAGAACATGCCGCGCCAGTTGATCCGCGGGCAGGCCAAAATCTTCGGCTTCCTCGGCAAAAGCAGACTCTAACAAGGTCAAAGCGGTCTGTTCGGTCAGCTGATCAATGATCATCTGCGCCAGCGTTTCCGCATCTTTTGCCACCATATCGCCGCTGCCCACCCGGCGGCGGGCAAACAGCGTCAGCGCCTTCTCTGCCGCCTCGCGGTCCCAGGCATCCGCGCGGCCCAGCACATGGCTGGCATCCGAGGGCGTCACGCCGGAGACCTGCACCAGCCCGCGGTCCACCAGCCGGCCCAGTGAGCCATGCTCCATCCGGGTACGCAGTATCTGCCCCAAGGGATGCACCTGCATCCCGATCCGCGCCAACAGCCCAGCCTCCCGCTCGCTCAGGCCCGCCACCGGCACCCCCGGCACCGCCCGCACAAAACGCCCGTCAAACTCGCCCACCGTGGAATTGCGCAGCTGTTCGTCCAGCGCCGCATGCACCACCTCGGGCGCGTCGGTGGCAATCAGCGAAACCGGCAACACCCGCCGCGGCCCCAGGGTCAGACCGCCTGACAGCCCGCTGGTGTTCAGATGCACCTGGCTGTCGCCGCCCAAGCCTGTGGTGCGCATCGCCACCGCCTCCACCATGGTGCGGAACGCCCCGACCCGGGCACCTGCGGGGTCAATCGCGGGCTTGCCATCCTTGATCAGCGCCACATCTGTCGTGGTGCCGCCGATGTCGCTCACCAGCGCATGGTCCGCCCCGGTCATCCAGCGCGCGCCGACGATCGAGGCCGCCGGGCCGGACAGGATGGTCTCGATCGGCCGCTCCCGCGCCTGCTCGCCGCTCATCAGCGCGCCGTCGCCGCGCACCACCATCATCGGCGCCTCGATCCCCAGATCGCGCAGCGTGTCCTGCGCTCGCCCGATCAGCCGGTCGATCATGCCGATGAGGCGGGCGTTCAGCACCGCTGTCACCGCCCGCTTGGGCCCGTTCAGCTTGGCCGACAGCTGGTGCGAGCAGGTGGCCGGCGCGCCGGTCATCTCGTGAATGATCCGCGCCGCCTCCATCTCATGCGCCGGGTTGCGGGTGGCAAAGACTCCGGCCACGGCAAAGCCCGTCACGCCCTGGCCTTCAGTGCGAAGGAACATCTCCAGCGCCTCCGTGTCCAGGGACGCTGCCTCGCTGCCCGCGTGGGTGTGGCCCCCGCCGATCACCAGCGCCGGATCACCCTTCAGCGCGTCCCGCAACCCGTGCCGGTCCAGATCATCCTCTTTAAAGCCAATGTAGATCAGCGCCACCCGGCCGCCCTGGCCCTCGACCAGCGCATTGGTCGCCAAAGTGGTGGAGAGCGCCGCCAGCGACACCTCCTGCGGCTTCACCCCGGACTGTTCCAGCACCGCCCGGATCGCGCCGCCGACGCCAATCGCCAGATCCTGGCGCGTGGTCAGCGACTTAGCCGAGGCGATCACCTCCTTCTCGTCGCGGATCAGCACCGCATCGGTATAGGTTCCGCCCGTGTCCACTCCCAGCAGCAACGCCATGCCCAGCCCTCTCAAACTCTGTTCGCCGGACCGGGTGTAACGCCTATTTGCGGCCCGTCCATCCTGTTTGCGTCACGAAAGCCGTTGAACCGCCCATCGCGCCGCATCCGCCACCGCCGGATCCGGATCCTCCGCCAGCCCTTGCGCCGCTTCGCGCAGCTCCGCCAGGCCGGAATTGCCAATCGCATAGAGCACATTGCGCACAAAACGGTCGCGCCCTATGCGCTTGATCGGCGAGCCGGAGAACTTCTCCCGGAACGCCGCGTCATCCAGCACCGCAAGCTCTGCCAGCCTCGGCGCCTTCAGCTCCTCGCGCGCGGCATAGCGCATATCGCTGGCCGCCACCGCAAACTTGTTCCAGGGGCAGGCCGCCAGGCAGTCGTCGCAGCCGTAAATCCGGTTGCCCAGTTTTCCGCGCAGATCCTCGTCTACTGGCCCCTTGTGCTCGATGGTGAGATAGGAAATGCAGCGCCGCGCATCGACCTGGTAGGGCGCCGGGAAAGCATCCGTCGGGCAGCTGTCCAGACAGGCCCGGCAGGACCCGCAGCGGTCCGGCTCAGCACGATCCGCCGGCAGCTCCAGCGTGGTGAAAACAGACCCTAAAAAGGCCCAGTTCCCCCAATCCCGGCTCACCAGATTGCTGTGCTTGCCTTGCCAGCCCAGCCCTGCCGCCATGCCAAGCGCCTTTTCCGGCACCGGCGCGGTGTCGACAAAGACCTTCACTTCGCAATCCTCGCCAGCCTCCGCAATCAGCCAGCGCGCCAGCCGCTTCAGCCGTTTCTTGACCAGGTCGTGGTAATCCTTGTTGCGGGCGTAGACAGACACCGCACCGCGGTCCGCTTGCCCCACCACCGCCATCGGGTCTTCCTCAGGTGTGTAGCTTTCGGCCAGCATGATCACCGACCGCGCCTCAGGCCACAGCTGCGCCGGATCGCCGCGCCAATGGGTACGCTCCGCCATCCAGCCCATCTGCCCGTGATAGCCCGCGTCGAGAAACGCCTGCAGCCGCCCCGGCACCTGCGGCACATCCCAGGGCCGGCAGACGCGGCAGGACACGAACCCCTCGGCCAGCGCTTGCGCCACCAGTCTGTCCTTGATGCCGGCTCCGTCTTTCATCTTTGCCCAAATACTCCGGGGGAGCGGCCCATCAGGCCGCGGGGGCAGCGCCCCTCACCCCGCTTGATATCAGAAATCCAGATCGGTGTAATGCGGCGGCGGCCGGAACCCCGGCACCTGATCCGCCAGGATCGAGCGGAACGCAGGCCGCGACTTGATCTTGGCGTACCAGTCCTTGACCACCGCCGAGCGGTTCCAGTCCACATCCGAAATATAGTCCAGCGACGACAGATGCGCCGCCGCGGCGAAATCCGCCAGCGTCATCATGTCCCCGGCCAGCCACCGCCGGTGGTCCAGCAGCCAGGCCATGTAGTCCAGATGGTACTTGATCGCCTTGGCGCCGGCCTTGACGTTGCGGCTGTCGGGATAGCCCTCGCCGGTGATCTTCTTGTTCACCCGCTCATAGAGCAGTTTCGATGTCACCTCGTGGTGGAACTTGTCGTCAAACCAGCTCACCAGGCGGCGCACTTCATAACGGCCCGCGGCATCCTTGGGCATCAGCGCCGGCTCAGGCCGGGTTTCCTCCAGGTATTCGCAGATCGCGGCGCTCTCGGCCATCATCTGGCCGTCCAGCCGGATCACCGGCACCTTGGCGGCCGGGTTGCGGCGCAGGAAGTCCGGATCCTGCTCCCAGTAGCGCTCCTCGACCAGTTCAACCTCGATCTTCTTCTCTGCCAGCGACAGCCGCACCTTGCGGCAATAGGGGGACAGGGGAACGTGGTACAGGCGCGCCATGGCTACAGGGGTTCTCCAGAAAACTTACAACGGTTGGTTCAGCAATGCCTTGGGCGGGGCAAAGATTCAATCCTCGAAACAATCCGCCCGCCCGTCTGCGCGAATGGTGGCCGCTCCGTCCTGGATCTGCCGGGCCCGGCGCTGCACAAAGTTCGACGGCTTGCGGGCCGAACGCTCCTTGGGGTTGGGCAGCACGGCGGCAATCAGCGCCGCCTGCCGGGCGCTCAGCTCGTCGGGGCCGACCCCGAAATACTTGCGCGCCGCCGCTTCGGCGCCGAACACGCCCTCATCCATTTCGGCGACGTTCAGATAAACCTCCAGGATGCGCCGCTTGCTCCAGACGATCTCCACCACCGGGGTCAGCAGCGTCTCCAGCACCTTGCGCGGCCAGCTGCGGCCCTGCCACAGGAACACGTTCTTCACCACCTGCTGCGAAATGGTCGAGCCGCCGCGGCTGCCGCCGGCCTCGATTGCCGCCTGGATGGCGCGGGCATCAAAGCCCCAATGGCGGCAGAACTGCGCATCCTCCGCCGCCACGACTGAGCGCGCCAGCTCCGGCGAGATTTCCTCCAGCGGCACCCACATCCGGTCCACCTCGCCCAGGCGGCGCTGCTCGGCCCAGATGGTATGGGTGATCGGCGGGTTCACCACCGAAAACAGCAGAATGAGAAAGAGAAACACCGCGGCAAGCACCAGCGCGCCCCGCAATGCCCAGCGCCGCAGCCAGCGCAACGGCTGAATCTTCAGCTTCGCTGTCTTCTTGCTGCTCTTGGTTTTCTTCTTTTTTGCAACTGCCTTGGCCATGCCCCTCTATAGGACGGCCGCGAAGCATTCACAAAGGAACAGTTTGCTTGACGCCGCATTCCGCTGATCCGCGCGCCAGGGGGGCCGCCCCGCCCGCAGCTGCGGCACAAACCTCCGGGAAATTCCGGCCGGCAGCGGGAGGCCAGCAGATGCGAAAAGCCCCGCAGGCACGGCCTGCGGGGCTTGGTTTCAGTCTCTAAGCAGGCTTATTCCGCCGGAACAGCCTCCTGCTCCTGCATCACCGGATGCGGCAGCTTGTCGAGCATCTCCTTGGGGCAGACCTGCAGGAAGTTCGCCTTCTCGATGTCCCAATGCTGCAGGATCTCTGCCGCCTTGCGGCTGCCGGTTTCCTCCAGATGGCGTTCGATCAGGGTTTTCAGCTCTGCCTCCCAATGCGCCACGGCAACCGGGCAGGTGACCAGCGATTCCATGTTCATCAGGGTCTCGGCCTTGCCCTCCGGATCGTACAGATAGGCCATGCCGCCGGTCATGCCGGCTCCGAAGTTGGCACCGATCGAGCCCAGGATCACCGCAACGCCGCCGGTCATGTATTCGCAGCCGCAGGCACCGCAGCCCTCGATCACCACCTTGGCGCCGGAGTTGCGGACCGCAAAGCGCTCGCCCGCGCGCCCGGCCGCAAACAGGTAGCCATCGGTGGCGCCGTACAGCACGGTATTGCCGATGATTGTGTTCTCGGACGCGGTCAGCGGGCTCACCTGCGGCGGGCGCACGACGATGGTGCCGCCCGACAGGCCCTTGCCGACGTAATCGTTGGCGTCGCCCGACACTTCCAGCTTCAGCCCCGGCGCTGCAAAGGCGCCCAGCGACTGGCCGGCGGACCCCTGCAGTTTCACCGTCAGGTGATCCGGCTGGAAGGAGTTCCGCATGCCGAAGTTGCGCACGATATGGCTGGAGGTGCGGGTGCCCACGGTGCGGTGGGTGTTCTGCACCGCATAGGACAGCTGCATCTTCTCGCCGTCCTGCAGGAAGCGGGCGGCATCGCGCACGATCTCCGCATCCAGCGTGTCCGGCACCGCGTTACGCTCCTTGTCGCGGTTGTAGGCGATATTGGCAGAGCCATCGACTGTGATCAGCAGCGGGTTCAGGTCCAGGTCGTCCAGATGGGCAGAGCCGCGCGACACCTGCGCCAGCAGGTCGGCCCGGCCGATCACCTCATCCAGCGAACGGGCGCCGATGGAGGCCAGGATTTCGCGCACTTCCTGGGCGTAGAAGGTGATCAGGTTCACCACCTTGTCGGCGTTGCCGGTGAACTTGGCACGCAGGCTCTCGTCCTGGGTGCAGACGCCGACCGGGCAGGTGTTGGACTGGCACTGGCGCACCATGATGCAGCCCATGGCGATCAGCGCCGCGGTGCCGATGCCGTATTCCTCGGCCCCCAGCATCGCTGCCATCACGATATCGCGGCCGGTGCGCAGGCCGCCGTCGGTGCGCAGCGTCACCCGCTCGCGCAGGTTGTTCATCGCCAGCACCTGATGCGCCTCGGTCAGGCCCATCTCCCACGGCAGGCCGGCATATTTGATCGAGGTCGCCGGAGACGCCCCGGTGCCGCCGTTGTGGCCCGAAATCAGGATGATGTCGGCCTTGGCCTTGGCAACGCCTGCTGCAATGGTGCCAACGCCGGAGGACGCCACCAGCTTCACCGTCACCTTGCAGCGCGGGTTGATCTGCTTCAGGTCGTAGATCAGCTGCGCCAGATCCTCGATCGAGTAGATGTCGTGGTGCGGCGGCGGCGAGATCAGCGTCACGCCCTTGGTCGAGTGGCGCAGGCGGGCGATCAGGTCGGTGACCTTCATCCCCGGCAGCTGGCCGCCCTCGCCGGGCTTGGCGCCCTGGGCCACCTTGATTTCCAGCTCTTCGCACTGGTTCAGATATTCGGCGGTCACGCCAAAGCGGCCCGACGCCACCTGCTTGATCTTCGCAGACGGGTTGTCGCCGTTCGGCTCCGGCACGAAGTGCGCCGGGTCTTCGCCGCCCTCGCCGGAGTCGGACTTGGCGCCGATCCGGTTCATCGCCACGTTCAGCGTCTTGTGCGCCTCGGGGCTCAGCGCGCCCAGCGACATGCCCGGGGTCACGAACCGTTTGCGGATCGAGGTGATCGATTCCACTTCCTCGATCGGCACCGGTTTGCCCAGCGGCTTGATCTGCAGAAGGTCGCGCAGGTGGATCGGCGGGTTCGACTGCATTTTCGCCGAATACTGCTTCCACAGCTCGTATGAGGCTCTATTGCAGGCCATCTGCATCATATGCATCGAGGTCGCTTCCCAGGCGTGGGTCTCCCCCGACTTCCGCGCCTTGTAGAAACCGCCGATCGGCAGGATGCCTTCCGGCGCCTTCCAGGCCTTGGCGTGGATTTCCTCTGCCTTCACCTGAATGCCGCTGACACCGATGCCGGAAATGCGCGAGGTCATGCCCGGGAAATACTCGGCGCACATGGCGCGGCTGAGGCCCACCGCCTCGAAGTTCAGGCCGCCGCGGTAGGAGGACACCACTGAGATCCCCATCTTGGCCATGATCTTCAGCAGGCCCTGGTCGATGGCTTCGCGGTAGCGGGCAACATTGTCGGTCAGCGAGCCGTCCAGCAGGCCGCGCTCGATACGGTCGGCCAGCGAATCCTCGGCCAGATAGGCGTTCACCACGGTGGCGCCGCAGCCGATCAGCACCGCAAAGTAATGCGGGTCGATACATTCGGCAGAGCGGACGTTCAGCGAGCAGAAGGTGCGCAAGCCCTTGCGGGTCAGATGCGAATGCACGGCAGAGGTCGCCAGGATCATCGGCATCGCCACTTTGCCCTCATCCGAATACTGGTCGGTCAGCACGATATGGCCGGCACCCGAACGCACCGCTTCCTCGGCCTCGGCCCGGATCCGCGCCAGCGCCGCATTCAGCGAGCCGCGGCCCGGCGCAAAGGTGCAGTCGATCTCCGCCAGCGGCGCGTTGAACTGCTCCACCAGCTTGTCCCACTGGGCGTTGCCGACAAACGGGCTTTCCAGCACGATGATCTCGGTCTGCGAGCTGTCCTCATCCAGAACGTTCTTCAGGTTGCCGAAGCGGGTCTTCAGCGACATCACCCGGAATTCGCGCAGGCTGTCGATCGGCGGGTTGGTCACCTGAGAGAAGTTCTGGCGGAAGAAGTGGCTCAGCGGGCGGTACTGCTTGGACAGAACCGCCGACGGGGTGTCATCCCCCATCGAAGCCAGTGCTTCCTTGCCGTCTTCGGCCATCGGCGCCAGGATCTGCTCCAGCTCCTCGATCGAATAGCCGGCCGCAACCTGGCGGCGACGCAGCTCTTCGCCGCTGAACAGCGGCTGCTCCGTCACCTTGGCCAGGGCCGCGTCCAGATCGTTGATCCGCTTGACCCAGTCGCCGAACGGCAGCGCGCGGGCCAGCTTGTCCTTGATCTCGGTGTCGCGGAACAGCTTGCCCTTTTCCATGTCGACGGCCAGCATCTGGCCCGGGCCCAGCGCGCCCTTCTCGACCACGGTGGCCTCGTCAACCGGCACCATGCCCGCCTCGGAGCCCGCAATCACCAGCCCGTCGCCGGTCACCACATAGCGCATCGGGCGCAACCCGTTGCGGTCCAGGCCCGCGCAGACCCAGCGGCCGTCGGTCATCGCCAGCGCGGCGGGGCCGTCCCAGGGCTCCATCACCGAGTTGCAGTAGGAATACATGTCGCGCCAGGACTGGGGCAGTTCCACCGCCTGCTTGGACCAGCTTTCCGGCACCAGCATGGTCTTGGCCATCGGCGCGGAGCGGCCGGCGCGCACCAGAACCTCGAACACACCATCCAGCGCCGCGGAGTCGGACGCGCCGCCCGGCACGATCGGTTTGATGTCCTCGGCATAGTCGCCAAAGGTCGCCGACGCCATGCGGATCTCATGGCTCTTCATCCAGTTCAGGTTGCCCTTCAGCGTGTTGATCTCGCCGTTGTGGGCCAGCATCCGGAACGGCTGCGCCAGCCACCATTGCGGGAAGGTGTTGGTGGAATAGCGCTGGTGATAGATCGCAAAGGCGCTCTCGAACCGATCATCCATAAGGTCCGGGTAGAACACCGCAACCTGCTCTGCCAGCATCATCCCCTTGTAGATGATCGAGCGGCAGGACAGCGACGCGATATACAGGCCCGAGATAGCTGCAGCATTGGCCGCTTTCTCGATCCGGCGGCGGATCACGTAAAGCTCGCGCTCGAACGTTTCCTCGTCCACGCCCTTGGCGTTGGAAATCAGGATCTGCTCGATCTCCGGGCGGGTCGCATTGGCCTTTTCACCCAGGCAGGCCACATCCACCGGCACATGGCGCCAGCCGTAGATGGAATAGCCCATGCGCAGCACTTCGGTCTCGACGATGGTCCGGCAGCGTTCCTGGGCGCCGAAATCGGTGCGCGGCAGGAACACTTGGCCCACCGCCATCAGCTCATCCTGGCGCGGCTCATGGCCGGTGCGGCGGATCTGGTCATAGAAGAACGGAACCGGGATCTGCACGTGGATGCCCGCGCCGTCGCCGGTCTTGCCGTCGGCATCCACCGCGCCGCGGTGCCAGATCGCCTTCAGCGCGTCGATGCCGGCCTCAACCACTTTGCGGCTTTTCTTGCCGTCAACCGAAACCACCAGGCCAACGCCGCAGGAGGAATGCTCTTCCTCCTCGGAATACAGGCCGTTTTCAGCCATCCACTTGCGCTTGGCTTCCTCGGCGCGCACCCAATCGGCATCATATTTGGTCATTGGCTGTTTCCTTCTACGGAGGGGGCGAACATCTCGATCACGTCAGCGCCGGTCAGTTTCCGGCTGCTGCTGTCGAAGGCGTAGCCCGCTGGCTTCTTGTCGATGTAAAGTTCCAGGTGCAACTCGTTGCCGCCTGCGTTTTCAAACAGGCCAGCCGACATCTGCGTCTGGCCCTTATGTTCTCCTGCGGTCATCCGGTACCACAGCGACGATCCGCATTTGCCGCAGAACGCCCGCTCGGCCCAGCCGGA
The DNA here is from genome assembly GCF_020514995.1 of Leisingera sp. McT4-56. Lineage (NCBI taxonomy): Bacteria > Pseudomonadati > Pseudomonadota > Alphaproteobacteria > Rhodobacterales > Roseobacteraceae > Leisingera > Leisingera sp. McT4-56. The sequence continues at coordinate 76,802 of NZ_JAJALF010000022.1, forward strand.
GGACTCATAGGTCTGCACCGGGCCCAGGGCCGCATAACCGCTGGCCGCCTCAAAGCTCAGGTAAGGGCCGCTGGCCCAGCGCTGGCACATTTCGCAGTGGCAGGCGGAAATGGAAGCGCGCGCAGGGGTGGCGGTGACGGTTACCGCGCCGCACATGCATTGTCCCTTCAGTTCGCTCATATCCATTGTCCTTCTGCTGGCTGGGTCAGCATCGCTGACCTTGCTGCGTTTCCCGGCTGTTCCGCCGGTGCACAGGGGGTGCACAGACGGTGTACAGGGGGTGCCGGCCTATTCCGCCGCCACTGCGGCCTTGCTGTTGAAGTTTTCGATGATCGCTTCGGCGCAGTCACGGCCGTCCTTGATCGCCCAGACCACCAGCGATGCGCCGCGCACGATATCACCCACCGCATAGACACCGTCCAGCTCGGTCGCGCCGGATTTGAACGCTGCCTTGATGGTGCCCCAGCGGGTCACCGGCAGCTCCGGCTGATTCCACAGGACAGGCAGCTCTTCCGGCTCAAAGCCCAGCGCCTTGATGACCAGGTCGGCCTCTTCCACGTAATCCGCGCCTTCGATCACTTCCGGCGCCTGGCGGCCCGAAGCGTCCGGCTGGCCCAGGCGCATCTTCTGCACCATCACGCCTGCAACCTTGCCGCCTTCATCGGTGAAGCCCTTGGGCGCCGACAGCCACTCGAAGACCACGCCTTCTTCCTCGGCGTTCTGGGTTTCCCGCTGCGAGCCCGGCATATTGGCCCGGTCGCGGCGGTAAAGGCATTTGACGCTAGTTGCGCCCTGGCGGATCGAAGTGCGCACGCAGTCCATCGCGGTATCACCGCCGCCGATCACCACAACCTTTTTGCCTTCTGCATTCAGGCTGCCGTTGTCGAACTCAGCTACTTCGTCGCCAAAGCTCTTCTTGTTCGAGGCACACAGGAAGTCGATCGCCTTGACGATTCCTTCCGAGCCGCTGCCCGGCATCGCCAGATCGCGCGATTTATAGACGCCGGTGGCAATGATCACCGCGTCATGCTTTTTGCGGATTTCTTCGAACGAGATGTCCTCGCCCACGTTGCAGTTCAGGACAAAGGTCACGCCGCCGTCGGCCAGCAGCTTGTTGCGGCGCTCCACCACGTCCTTTTCCAGCTTGAAGCTGGGGATGCCGTACATCAGCAGACCGCCGGAACGGTCATAGCGGTCGTAAACAGTGACCTGCACCCCCGCCTTGCGCAGCATGTCCGCCGCCGCCAGGCCGCCGGGGCCGGCGCCGATGATGCCGACGCTCTCGCTGCGCTCGGCCAGCGGAGCCGCCGGTTTCACCCAGCCGTTTTCCCAGGCGGTGTCGGTGATGTATTTCTCAACCGAACCGATGGTCACGGTGCCATGGCCCGACTGCTCGATCACGCAGTTGCCTTCGCACAGGCGGTCCTGCGGGCAGATGCGGCCGCAGATTTCCGGGAAGGTGTTGGTGGCCTGGCTGGTGGCATAGGCTTCTTCCAGGCGGCCGGTGGCGGTCAGGCGCAGCCAGTCGGGGATGTTGTTGTGCAGGGGGCAGTGGCTCTGGCAGTAGGGCACGCCGCACTGGCTGCAGCGGCTGGCCTGCTCTTCGGCCTTGGCAGCAGCGTACTCTGCGTAAATCTCTTTGAAGTCTTCCTTGCGTACACTTGCGTCACGCTTTTCCGGCATGTCGCGTTCGATCTGCACAAATTTCAGCATCGGTTGCTTGGCCACGGGCTGGACTCCATCGTTTGTCTGGCTGCGCAGGCACCATTTCGGGTACGGATACGCTTTTATGTCAACTTTGCTGACCTATTTTGCCAGCGCTTAATTTCTGATACCGTGTTTGACGGAAATGTACAGGAATTTTAGGCCCGATTCGGACCTTAATATCTGCTTTCCAATCCAGTGCCGGGATTTATACAGAGTCGCGACAGTTTACCGCCCCTTCGAGGCCAGCAGGAGATGATTTGCGGATGCCGCTTTTCCAATTGATTCTGGTTGCACTTATCCAGGGCCTCACGGAATTCCTGCCCGTTTCCTCCTCCGGCCACCTGATTCTTTTGCCCGGCCTCACGGGCCTCGAAGATCAGGGCCAAGTAGTCGACGTGGCCGTGCACGCAGGCACCCTGGCAGCGGTTATGCTCTATTTCTGGGGCGACGTGCGCGAAGGTTTGCTTGGCCTGCCCCGCGCCCTTTCCGGCCGCACCGACACTCCGGGGTCCAAACTAGCGATGGGACTGATCATCGCCACTATTCCCACCGTCATGGTTGGTACCTTGCTATATTGCACCGGGCTCAGCCTGGCGATGCGGTCGATCACCGTGATCGGCTGGGCAATGCTGGGCTTTGGCCTGGTGATGTACTGGGCCGACCAGAAAGGCAGCGAAGAAAAACAGGCCGCTGACTGGGGCACGCGCGACGCTCTGATCATGGGCCTATGGCAGATGCTGGCGCTGGTTCCCGGCACATCACGCTCCGGTATCACCATTACTGGCGCCCGCCAGCTGGGTTACACGCGCGAGGAAGGTGCCCGGATTGCAATGCTGATGTCGATTCCATCGATCTTTGCCTCCGCTGTTCTGCTAGGTACTGGTGTAGCGCTGGAGGCCAATACCGCCCTGTTGCGCGATGCCGCCATTGCCGCGGCACTGGCGATGCTCTCGGCGCTGGCCGCGCTCAGCCTGATGATGCGGCTGCTGCGCTCGGTTAGCTTCACACCTTATGTAATCTACCGGGTGATCCTGGGCACGGTGCTTCTGACCATCGCCTACAGCAGCTGAACCGGAAAGGAAAAAGCGCGGGGCTGCCCCGCGCTTTCAAAGCTTCGACTCGTTTCGAAAATCAGGCGCCGTTACGCAGATTGCGGGCGGAGCTGGTCATCTCGTCATACTGGCCGGAGGGGCGGAACTTCCACAGGTAATCCGGCAGCACCGAGCCAGCGTTCACCGGGTCGATGCCCAGATCCGCAAAACCCTTGGCGCCGTCGGATACCACGTTGTCCGACTTCAGGCTTTTCAGCTGATCGCGGGTCAGCATCTTGTTCTCGATCAGCTGGAAGCTGGCGAACTGCAGCATGTCAAAGCCGAAAGCCACCAGCTTCGCCATGAAACCGGGCAGCGAGATGATGACGCGGCGGCGGTGGATGACCTCCAGCATCTGCTCCATCAGCGCGCGGAAGGTTTTGACTTCGGGCCCGCCCAGTTCATAGACCCCGCCTTCGGCCTCGCCCAGCGCACCCTTGACCGCAGCCTTGGCCACATCATCCACAAACACAGGCTGGAACCTGGTGCCGCCTGCGGCAATCGGCAGGAAGGGCGACAGGCGGGTCATTCCGGCAAACCGGTTGAAGAAGCCGTCCTCTGCCCCGAAGATCACCGAGGGGCGCAGGATCACCGCGCCGGGGAAATGCTGCTGCACAGCAGCTTCGCCGGCGGCCTTGGTGCGGGAATAGCCGCTGGCGGCATCCGCATCGGCGCCAATCGCTGAGATATGCACCAGATTGGCAACGCCCTGCTGCGACGCGATGCGCGCGATGCGGCCCGCACCTTCGGCATGGATGGCACCAAAGGTGTTCTTGCCCAGCTCGTTCAGCACGCCAACGCAGTTGACCACTGCATCCGCCCCCTGCATCACCGACGCGACCGAAATATCGTCGCGGATGTTGCAAAACACCGGCTCCACCTGGCCCGGAACACCGTAAGGCTTTACATGCATGGCTTCATTGGGACGGCGCACGGCGACCCGCACCCGCCAGCCTTCCTTGGCCATGCGCCGCGCGATGTAGCGGCCCACGAATCCGGATCCGCCGTAGATCGTGACCAGTTTGGACATCATTTGGCTCCTGAACTTAGCTGCAAGTATGCTCTAGCGCCGCAAGAGGCGCCGAACAAGGCGCAAATGGCCGCTGCTGCGGCCCAAGCGGCCTGCCTGCATCAGTTTTTCCGCCGAAGCGCCACCCCCTCTTCTGTCCCGCCCCGGCGATCCTGAAAAAATCCGTTTGACGCCCCCCGGGAAGCTGCTTATACGCCGGTCCCACGACACCTGCCCAGGTGGCGGAATTGGTAGACGCGCTAGCTTCAGGTGCTAGTGTCCGTATGGACGTGGAGGTTCGAGTCCTCTCCTGGGCACCATT